>NZ_JBVVQU010000043.1:0-60441 GCF_055811555.1 Mesorhizobium sp. WSM4813 | reverse complement strand
TGGGACGAAGCCACGCTGACGGCCTATCTTCGCGACCCGAAGGCCATGATCAAGGGTACGAAGATGGCGTTTCCCGGTCTCAAGAAGGACGAGGATCTTGCCAACGTCATCGCCTATCTGAAGCAATTCTCCAAATAACCCGGTTTTTCCGCAGGAAATAACCCGGTTCTTCCGCAAAACGCGACTTCGCGGCCGTTCGAAATCGCGTTCGGCCGGCGCCCGCCCTGGTGGTTGGCGTCGGTCAAGCGGCGTCTTGCAGTCTCCGCATCGCGGAGGGCAGGTCGAACAGGCTGTCGCAAACGAGGTCGGCGCCAAGCTCTTCAACGGCAATTTGGGTGTAGCCGCCACGCAGCAGAATGACCGGTATGCCGGCGGCGCGCGCGGCGGCCACATCGGCGCTGCTGTCTCCGACCATCAGCGTGTCACGAGGCTCGACCTGAAGCTGGTCGAGCCCCAGCAGCAGAGCGTCGGGCGCCGGTTTCAAGGATGTCACCGCGTCTCCGCCGACGATCGCACCGAGATAATCCGTCAGCCCGAAATGCAGCAGGATCTCGCGAGCCGCCAACTGCGGTTTGTTGGTCACCACGCCCATGGCTATTCCGCTCAAATGGAAGTGGGTGAGAACCTCCCTGACGCCAGGCATCAGCGTCGTTAGGCCGGTCAGATGCCTGCGGTAGATCGGCGCCATGGCGCGGTTGGCCTCGTCAAGCGCGCTGCCGAGGAGCGGCGTACCGGAAGCCGCGAAGGCTCGCTCGATCAGTTTCCTGACGCCGCCGCCGATCATGGCCTTGACCTGCTCCAGGCGCAGTGGCGGCAGATCGCGGCCGGCCAGCAATTCGTTGACTGCGGCCGTTATATCAGGCGCCGAATCGACCAGCGTGCCGTCGAGGTCGAACAGGATCGCCTTCGACGATCGAAACGGCCTACCCATGCCCACGTTCATGCGGCATCCTTCCACTTGATCGAGCAGCCGATCGAAGCGATCTGGTCGAGCGGCCCGTCGCCGGTTCGGGCAATTTGCTTCATCGCCTTGAACAGGTCGCGCCTCAGCCCGGCCGGTCCGGCGTCCCGTCGCGCCGCGTCCAGCCGGCCGCGATATTGCAGCGTCAGCTCGCTGTTGAGCCCGAAGAAATCCGGAGTGCAAACGGCTCCATAGGCACGCGCCACTGTCTGGCGCTCGTCGTGGAGGTAGGGAAAAGTGAAGCCGTTCGTCCTGGCGAAGAGCTTCATGTTGTCGAAGGAATCATCCGGATAGGCGTCGGCATCGTTGGAATTGATCGCGACAAAGCCGATGCCTTCGGGCTTGAGGTCGTTGGCATCGCGGACGATGCGTGAAATCACCGCCTTCACATACGGGCAGTGGTTGCAGATGAAGGCCACCACCAGCCCGTTTGGGCCGGCGTGGCTGAAGATCGAATGCGATTTGCCGTCGACGCCGGGCAAAACGGCATCGATGGCTTGCCAGCCGAAATCGCAGACCGGTGGGATTGCCGCCAAGATTTCCTCCGATGAAATGGTTTACGCGGCTTTCCGGATCGCCCCGTCGGCCGCCTGTCTGATGGCGTCGATATTGGTGCGATAGGCAGCCTCGGTGCCGCCCTTGAAGATGGCCGAGCCGGCGACCAGCACATTGGCGCCAGCCGCGGTGACCAGCAGAGCGGTCTCGGGGGTGACGCCGCCGTCGATCTCGATGTCGATCGGGCGGTTGCCGATCAATGCCTTGACCCGCCTGACCTTGTCGACGACCGCCGGAATGAACGCCTGGCCACCGAAACCCGGATTGACTGTCATCAGAAGCACCAGATCGAGCCGGTCGAGCACATATTCGATGACGCTTTCCGGCGTCGACGGGTTCAGCGACACGCCGGCCTTCTTGCCGAGGTTCCTGATCGCCTGCAGCGAGCGGTCGAGATGCGGCCCGGCCTCGGCATGCACGGTGATGATGTCGCAGCCGGCATCGGCGAAGGCGGCGAGATAGGCGTCGGCCGGTGCGATCATCAGGTGGCAATCGAAGATCTTGTCCGTTCGGTCACGGATTGCCTTGATCACCGGCGGACCGAAGGTGATGTTGGGCACGAAATGGCCGTCCATCACGTCGAGATGGATCCAGTCGGCACCCGCCCGGACGACTGCTTCGACCTCATCGCCGAGCCGCGAGAAGTCCGCAGAAAGCACCGAGGGCGCGATGATTGTCTTGGTACCCATGGTCGTCGGCTCCCATTCTGTCTTCCGTTTTCCGGTCGTTGCACACCAACCGGCGTGATCTTGTCAGCGCGCCTTCGTCTCCGGTTCGCCTTCGAGCTTACCTTCCGCGAACACGCGGCTGCCGCGAATATCGGACTCTTCAATGGTGATAAGGTCGGTTTTCGTCAACGCCCGGTCGCGCGACGCGAAAAGCCGGTTGGCCTGGCGAAGCCGTGCCCGGTCGAGCCCATTGCGGACCGAGCGGGCGTTGGAGAAATGCGGCAGCCGCATGCGGATCGGGAGATATTCTTCGAGCGCCTTGGCCGCCGCCTCGCTGAGACGGTAATTCTGTTCCGCCAGCATGAGCTCGGCGATCGATTTGAGTTCGCTGACGCCGTAGTCGGGAAAATCGAGGTGGTGGGCGATGCGCGAGCGCATGC
This sequence comes from Mesorhizobium sp. WSM4813, assembly GCF_055811555.1. Lineage (NCBI taxonomy): Bacteria > Pseudomonadati > Pseudomonadota > Alphaproteobacteria > Hyphomicrobiales > Phyllobacteriaceae > Mesorhizobium > Mesorhizobium sp. WSM4813. Next base: position 57,817 of record NZ_JBVVQU010000043.1, on the reverse strand, counting down.
CGGGATTGCTGTCGAAGAAGCGGTCCATCTTGTTCTTGTAGCCGGCAAGAATCACAACCAGATCGTCACGGTTGTTTTCCATGCATTGCAGCAGGATTTCGATCGATTCCTGGCCGTAGTCGCGTTCGTTCTCGGGCTTGTAGAGATAGTAGGCCTCGTCGATGAAAAGCACCCCGCCCATGGCGCGCTTGATCACTTCGCGGGTCTTGGGCGCGGTGTGGCCGACATACTGGCCGACGAGATCGTCTCGCGTCACCGCGACCATGTGCCCTTCGCGGACATAGCCGAGACGATGCAGGATTTCGGCCATCCTCAGCGCCACGGTGGTCTTTCCGGTGCCGGGATTTCCCGTAAAGTTCATGTGCAGCGTCGGCGCGCCCGAGGTCAGTCCGAACTTGCGGCGAAGCCGGTCGACCAGGAGCAGCGCCGCGATTTCGCGGATGCGGGTCTTGACCGGCTTCAGGCCAACGAGTTCGCGGTCGAGCTTGTCCATCACCTCGTCGATGTTAGACGCCTCGAACTCGGCCTGCAGATCAACCGATTCGTCCTGCGCGGCAGTGCCCTTTGCTATCGCGTCCAGCATGGTTTCGGCTAGCTCCGCTCGCCTTCGGGCCTGTCGGTCGCATAAGGCACGATCGAATAGCCCTGGCTGCGGCCGTCGCGCTCCTGGCGCAGCAGCCGGAACCCGGGTTCGTTGGGCGGCCGGTTGACGATGAACGACATGCGCGGCGCTTCCCAGCCCTTGGTCGAATCGAAGGCGGTGACCCGGACATACATGTTGGGCATGGCTTTCCGGCAGCTGTTGACTTCAAGCAGGATGCCCGCCGGGTCCTTCAGGTCGAACATAGGGTTGCCGTACATTTCCCAATAGGTGTTTCGCGGATGCGGATCGTCCGTGTACTCGACGCTGACCGCCCAGTGGTTTTTCAGCGCGTATTTGATCTGCGCCGAAATCTGCTCATCGGTTAGATCGGGCAGGAACGAGAACTGTCCCTGCGTGACCTTGTTTCCCGGATTGGTCATCATGGCGACGGTTTCCTTTCGTCTAGAAGCTGGGCGTTGCGGTTGGCACGAAGTCGGCGGTGTCGGTCGATTCGTAGTTGAAGGTGACGTCCTTCCAGGTCTCGAGGGCCGCCTTTAGCGGCGTGCACCATCTGGCCGCCTGTTCGAGGATTTTGGTCCCTTCGCGCAGATAGTCGCGGCCCTCGTTGCGGGCGAGGATCATCGCTTCCAACGCGACGCGATTGGCCGTCGCACCGGCCTGGATGCCGTCCGGATGGCCGATCGTGCCGCCGCCGAACTGCAGGATAACGTCCTCGCCGAGATAATGGATCAGCTGGTGCATCTGGCCGGCATGGATGCCGCCCGAGGCAACGGGCATCACCTTGTTGAGCGAGGCCCACTCCTGATCGAAGAACAGCCCGGTTTCGAGGTTCTGCGGCGTGCGCTCCTCGCGCAGCGTGTCATAAAAGCCCTTGATCATCAGCGGGTCGCCTTCCAGCTTGCCGACAACGGTGCCGGCATGGATGTGATCGACGCCGGCCATCCGCATCCATTTGCAGATGACGCGAAAATTCATGCCGTGGTTCTTCTGGCGCGAATAGGTCGAGTTGCCGGCGCGGTGCAGGTGCAGGATCATGTCGTTGCGGCGTGCCCATTTGGCCATCGACTGGATCGCCGTGTAGCCAATGACGAGGTCGATCATGACGATGCAGGAGCCAAGCTGTTTTGCGAATTCGGCGCGCTCGTACATCTCCTCCATCGTGCCGGCGGTGACGTTGAGATAATGGCCCTTGACTTCGCCGGTGGCGGCCGACGCCTTGTTCACAGCCTCCATGCAGTAGAGGAAACGGTCGCGCCAGTGCATGAAGGGCTGCGAATTGATATTCTCGTCGTCCTTGACGAAGTCGAGGCCACCCTTCAGCGCCTCATAGACGACGCGGCCGTAGTTGCGTCCTGACAGGCCAAGCTTCGGCTTCGTCGTCGCGCCGAGCAGCGGCCGGCCGAACTTGTCGAGCCGCTCGCGTTCCACCACGATGCCGGTCGCCGGGCCCTGGAAGGTTTTGAGGTAAGCCACCGGAATGCGCATGTCCTCGAGCCGCAAGGCCTTGACTGCCTTGAAGCCGAACACGTTGCCGATGATCGATGCAGTCAGGTTGGCGATTGAGCCCGGCTCGAACAGGTCGAGGTCGTAGGCGATGTAGGCGAAGTACTGTTGCTCGGTCTTGGTGCCGGGACCTGTGTTCGGCACCGGCTCGGATCTGAACGCCTTGGCGCGGTAGAGCTCGCAGGCGGTCAGCCTGTCGGTCCACACCACGGTCCATGTCGCGGTAGAGGATTCACCGGCGATGGCGGCGGCCGCCTCCTCGTGGTCGACGCCGGGCTGCGGCGTGATCCGAAACATGGCGATCAGGTCGGTTTCCTTGGGCCGGTAGTCCGGCTCCCAGTAACCCATCTTCTTGTAGGGTATGACGCCCGACTTGTAGCGTTCCTTGCCTTCCTTGAGGGTGCCTGCTGACGGCATGTCGATCTTGTTCATGACAGGTCTCCTGTTTGCCGCTCAGGCGGCTTTCGCGGTTGCGATTTGCGGGTCGAGCTTTCCCGCGGCGTAACGTTTCGCCATCTCCTCCATGGCGATAACCCTGATCTTCGAGGCGTTCCCCGCGGTGCCGAAGCGTTCGAAGCGATCGCGGCAAAGATCGCGCAAGGCGTCCATGGCGGGTTTCAGGAATTTGCGCGGATCGAATTCGCGCGGGTCTTCCGTCGCGACGCGGCGGAACTGCCCGGCCATGGCCATGCGGCAATCGGTGTCGATGTTGACCTTGCGCACGCCGTAGCGAATGCCGCGCTCGATCTCCTCGACCGGGACGCCAAAAGTCTGGGGCATCTCGCCGCCATATTTGTTGATGATGTCCTGCAGTTCCTGCGGCACCGAGGACGAGCCATGCATGACCAGATGCGTGTTGGGCAGCTTTTCGTGGATCGCCTCGATCACCTGCATGGCCAGTATACCGCCGTCGGGCTTACGGCTGAATTTATAGGCGCCGTGCGAGGTGCCGCAGGCGATCGCCAGCGCGTCGACCTGCGTCGCGGTGACGAAGTCGACCGCCTGGTCGGGGTCAGTCAAAAGCTGATCGTGGGAAAGCGCGCCTTCGGCGCCGTGGCCGTCCTCGGCCTCGCCCTGGCCGGTTTCCAGCGAGCCGAGCACGCCGAGCTCGCCTTCGACGGAAGCGCCGACCCAATGCGCCATGCGTGCGACACGTTCGGTGATGGCGACGTTGTAATCGTAGCTCGCCGGCGTCTTGGCGTCCGCCATCAATGAGCCGTCCATCATCACCGAGGTGAAGCCATGGCGGATCGCCGAAAGGCAGGTGGCTTCGTTGTTGCCGTGATCCTGATGGATGCAGAGCGGAATGGCCGGATGCATTTCGGTCAACGCCTCCATCATCTTGGCCAGCATGATGTCGTTGGCATAGGAGCGGGCGCCGCGCGAGGCCTGGATGATGACCGGCGCGTCGCAGGCCCTGGCGGCCTCCATGATGGCGAGGCCCTGTTCCATGTTGTTGATGTTGAATGCCGGAACGCCGTAGCCGTGCTCGGCGGCATGGTCGAGAAGCTGGCGAAGGGTGATGCGGGCCATTGTCGGGTCCTCTTAGCTGCGGAAGTTGGGCTAGATGATGAGCTTCAGCGCCGCTGCGGCGACGGCTTCAGGCGTGATGTCGAAATGCCGGTACAGATCCGGGGCAGGGGCGCTGGCGCCGAAACCGGTCATGCCGACGAAAGCGCCGGTGTCGCCGATCCAGCGATCCCAGCCGAGCCGCGCCGCGGCTTCGATGGCAATGCGCGGCGCCGAGCCGAGGACCGCCTTACGGTAGTCCGCATCCTGTTCCTCGAAAAGCTCCCAGCACGGCATCGAGACGACCGCGGCGGCGATGCCATGTTCGGTCTCCAGCCGTTCGGCGGCGGCAACGGCAATCTCGACTTCCGAGCCGGTGGCGATCAGCGTAACGGCGCGGTGCTCGGCGGGCTCGCGCAGGACGTAGGCACCCTGGCTCGACCGGTTCTCGTCGCTATGTGCGTGGCGCAGCATCGGCAGGTTCTGGCGCGAGAGCACAAGCACGCTCGGCCGGTTCTCGCTCTTCAGCGCCAGTTCCCAGCACTCCGCCGTTTCGATGATGTCCGCCGGGCGGAAGACGTTGAGGTTCGGCGTGGCCCGCAGCATCGCCAGGTGCTCGACCGGCTGGTGGGTCGGGCCATCCTCGCCGAGACCGATGGAATCATGCGTCATCACATAGATGACACGCTGGCCCATGAGCGCCGAGAGCCGCATCGCGCCGCGCGCATAGTCGGCAAAGCACAGGAACGTGCCGCCATAAGGCACGAAGCCGCCATGCAGCGCTATGCCGTTCATGGCCGCGGCCATGCCGTGCTCGCGGATGCCGTAGTGGATGTAACGGCCGGCATAGTCATCAGGCGCTATGCGGTCCATGCCCTTGGTGATCGTCAGGTTCGAGTGCGTCAGATCGGCGGAGCCGCCGACGGTCAGCTCGGTTGCGGCGTTGATTGCGCCGAGCGCCATTTCGGAGGCTTTTCGCGTTGCAACCTTGGTTGCCTTCTCGACATGCTCCTTGCCGAAAGCGTCGAGCGCTTCGAAGACCGCGTCGGGCAGGTTGCCGGCGACCGCGCTCTCGAAAGCCTGGCGCCGCGGCGAGGCGGCAAGCCGCTGCTCCCAGGTGCGCCGTGCCGCTTGCCCGCGGCCGGCGATTTCGCGCCAGGCGAAAAGGATGTCGTCCGGCACCTCGAACGGCGCGTGGGCCCAGCCGATGTTTTCGCGCGTCGCGGCGATCTCCGCATCGCCCAGCGGCGCGCCATGCGTCTTTTCCGAACCGCCCAGATTGGGTGCGCCCTTGCCGATCACCGTGCGGCAGGCGATCAGAGACGGTCGGTCCGACTGCTGCGCTGCTTCGATTGCCGTTGCGACAGCTTCCATATCGTGGCCGTCCACCGATTGGACTTGCCATCCAGCGGCCTTGAACCGGGCCGCCTGGTCCATCGATGTCGACAGCGACGTCGGTCCGTCGATCGAGATCGCATTATCGTCCCAGAACACGATCAGCCGGGAGAGCTTCAGGTGACCGGCAAGGTCGATCGCCTCATGGCTGATGCCTTCCTGCAGGCAGCCGTCGCCGGCGATCACGTAGGTGAAATGGTCGACGAGATCGGCGCCGTGGCGGGCAGCAAGCATGCGCTCGGCCAGCGCCATGCCGACGGCGGTCGAGATGCCTTGCCCAAGCGGACCGGTGGTCGTCTCGATGCCAAGCGCATGGCCATATTCCGGATGTCCGGCGGTACGGCTGCCCAGTTGGCGAAACCGCTGCAATTCCTCGATCGGCATGTCTTCAAAGCCGAGCAGGTAATGCAGCGCATATTGCAGCATCGAGCCGTGCCCGGCCGAAAGTACGAAGCGGTCGCGATCGGGCCAGTTGGGCGCCGACGGATCGATATTGATGAAGCGGCTGAACAGCACCGTCGCGACATCGGCCATGCCCATCGGCATGCCGGGATGACCGGAATTGGCCTTTTGGACGCTGTCCATCGCCAGTGCACGAATGGCGTTCGCCATGTCGCGTTCCGAGACGGCGGCGACGGGCTTCAGGGCTGCTGCTTGGCTGTTCATGGCGTCCTCCTCACGACACACGGTTCTTGCGTTCGATCAATTGCAGGATGAGCGGCGTCAGGATCAGCTGCATGGCAAGATCGAGCTTGTTGCCTGGCACCACTATGGAATTCGGCCGCGACATGAACGAGTCGTGGATCATCGAAAGCAGGTAGGGGAAATCGATGCCGCGGGGATTGGCGAAGCGGATGACCAGCATCGATTCGTCGGGCGTCGGAATCCAGCGTGCGATGAACGGGTTGGACGTGTCGACGATCGGCACGCGCTGGAAGTTGATCGCGGTCTGCGAGAACTGCGGGACGATGTAGCGGACATAGTCCGGCATGCGGCGCAGGATCACGTCCATCACCGCCTCGGTGGAATAGCCGCGCGTTGCGCGGTCGCGATGGATCTTCTGGATCCATTCGAGATTGATGACCGGCACCACGCCGATCTTGAGGTCAGCGTGCCTGGCCAGGTTGATCTTGTCGGTGACGACGCAGCCATGCAGGCCCTCGTAGAAGAGCAGGTCGCTCGGCGGGAATTCGCGCCATTCGGTAAATTGTCCCGGCGGCGTGCCGTACTGCTTCTCCTCGTCCTCGTCATGGATGTAGGTGCGGGTCTTTCCGGTTCCGCGGCGGCCATATTCCTCAAACACCTCTTCGAGGATTGCGAGTTCGTTGGCTTCGGCATTGAAGTGGGTGAAGTTCGGATTGCCGGCCTTCTCCTGCTCGGCCACCTTCACCTTCATCGTGGCGCGGTCGTAGCGGTGAAAGGCATCTCCTTCGATGAAGGCGGCCTCGATATTCTCGCGCCGGAAGATCAGATCGAAGATGCGCTTGACCGAGGTGGTGCCTGCGCCCGACGACCCGGTGATGGTGATGATGGGGTGCTTTGCCGACATGGTGCTCAGGCCCTGAACAGGCCGCGGCGGCTGAACAGCGGCGCACGCTCGCCGATCGCGCTGGGCTCGGTGTGGTAGCGGGTGATGCGGGCGACTTCCCGCGCCGATCCGAACACCACGGGCACGCGCTGGTGCAGGCTCTCGGGTTCGATTTCGAGGATGCGGGTGATCGTATCGGTAGCGGCGCCGGCGGCCTGTTCGATGAGATAGGCGATCGGGTTTGCCTCGTAGACGAGGCGCAGTCGCCCTTGGCGGTAACCCTTGCGCTTGTCGCCTGGATACAGGAATACGCCGCCGCGCATCAGTATGCGATAGCAGTCGGCGACCAGGGAAGCGATCCAGCGCATGTTGAAGTCCTTTCCGCGTGGGCCTTCGGTACCTTCGAGGCAGTCGTCGATGTAGAGCCGCACCGCCTCGTCCCAATGCCGGTAGTTGGCGGCGTTGATGGCGAATTCCTGGGTGCGCTGCGGGATGATCCGGCTCTCATAGGCCTGGACGAAGGTGCCGAGCCTGGTCGAGAGAACGAAGACATGCGTGCCGCTGCCGAGCGACAGAACCAGCGCCAGCTGCGGCCCGTAGATGAAGAAACCGGCACCCAGCTGGTTCACGCCTGCCTGCAAAAAAGAGGCGGCCGGATTTTCGTCCGGCGCGCCAGTTGCAGGGAGGAGCGAGAAAATCGTTCCAATCGACACGTTGGTGTCGATGTTGGAAGAGCCGTCGAGCGGATCGATGGCGATGGCGAGAGGCGCCTGCCTGTCGAGCAGGACCGGCTGCTCCAGTTCCTCGGAGGCGTAGAGCGCGACCGGAGCGTGGCGCATGGCGTCGAGGAAGATGTCGTCGGCGAAGATGTCGAGATCCTTCTGGATGTCGCCGTCGGCATTGGCGCCGCGGGACCCGGCAAAGGCGGTGCCGAGCACCCCTTGATTGATGGTGTTGCGGATCTTGGTGGCGGCCTGCGTCAGCTGGCGGACGGTCGCGACGACCGCGGAGCGCAGTTCGTCCGGCTGGCCGAGATAGGAATTCAGAAAAGCGTCGAGCGTTGCCGCTGGCATCGTAACCTCCCGATCCAGCCGCCTCTCCTCGGATCGGCCGGATAGGGGAATGAGAACAAACGGAACGAGATAAGTAAAATTCAATAACTTTACTTTCGCACTAAAAAAATTTTAGTATGACACATGAGAAACCTCACGCTCAAGCAATTCAAGACCGTTCAGGCAATCATCAGCCACGGAAAAATCGTCAGCGCTGCCAAAGTATTAGGCCTGTCTCCTCCAGCGGTGACGATCCAGTTGCGGCAAGTCGAGGAGGAGTTCCAGCTGGCCTTGTTCGACCGGACGTCGGACGGCATGCGTCCGACTGCCGCAGGTCTGGCCTTCGTCGAGACGGCGCAAGCCATCGAGGAGCGGCTTCGTCTGCTCGAAGACAAGATGGACGCGATCAAGGGCGTGCGCATCGGCAGCTTGCGGCTCGGCGTCGTTTCCACCGCCAAATATTTCGCGCCGCGGCTCATGGCCGGCTTCATGAAGGAACACCCCGACATCGACATGCGGCTTGCCATCGGCAACCGGGCCGAAACGATCGACAGTCTGAAGAACCACGACATCGACATCGCGCTGATGGGGCGCCCGGCCAAGGAAGTCCCGGTGCGTGCCTCGGTCTTCGGCGATCACCCTCTGGTCATCATCGCGCCGCCCGACCATCCGCTGGCGTCGGCACGCGAGATATCCAAGGAGCGGATCGCCGAAGAGCATTTCCTCATCCGCGAGCCCGGCTCCGGCACGCGCATCTCGCTGGAGATATTCCTGAGCGACGTGCCCGGCCGCATCGACGACCTCGGTGTCGAGATGGGCTCGAACGAGACGATCAAGCAGGCAGTGATGGCCGGGCTCGGCATCGCCTTCATCTCTGCCCACACCATCGCCGCCGAAACCGAAGCCGGCCGGCTGGTCATCCTCGATGTTGTCGGAATGCCGATCCGTCGGCAATGGTTTTCGGTAATGCGCAACGATCACGCGATCTCGCCGGCGATGGCGACCTTCCACGATTTCCTGATGCGCAAAGGCGCGATGTACCTGCCGCTGTTCGGCAAGCTCTATCCGCACGAAGAACCGAACACTGGAGGTCGCGCGAGTTAGGGCGGGCCGCCGACTGCGCTTCTGCTAGACTACAATTGGTTCGGCGGCAGCTTCTTCGAGGCCAGTTGCCGCTTGGGCGGCAAGACCGCGGGCTGCTGCTTGTGAATCGTAGAATTCCTCAAGGGCATAGACCTTGCCCCATCGCAGGGTGAACACGTGAAGACCGCTGTTGACGTAGGACGCGTCGCCGTTGAGCAGCGTCGCGGTGCCGTCCCACTGGGCAAAGACGGTGGTATGCCACGGCCAGCCCTTCACCCAGACGTGGTTGACCGTAAGATGGAGATTGGGCAGGACGCGGCCGAGGCGCTCAAACCAGCGGCGCACGGCTTGCTTGTCGTGGCGCTCGCCACCAAGCGCATGAGTACCGGAAACGCGGTGATGGACATGCGGCACAAGTGCTTTCACCGCCTCATCCCAGCGATGTTTGTTGACGTGGTCGAAGCTCTCCCGGATCGATTTCTCGACAAAATAACTGTATAGCATTTGACCTCTCCTCCAAATTTTCGATGGCGTGTCGTTGGCACCCGTGCGCAGCCAAATTGGATTGCGTTCGCACTCTATATCTTTTATAGATGTCGAACGCAAGCTAATTTAGGAGATGACGATGCGTGTGAGTCGCGTTCAGGCCGCGGAAAACCGCGAAACCGTGATCAATGTGGCAAGCCGGCTTTTTCGGGAGCGCGGCTTTGATGGCATCGGCCTCAAGGACCTGATGGAGGCTGCCGGGCTGACCCAGGGCGCGTTTTACAAGCAGTTCGCATCCAAGGACGATCTGGCGGCGCAGGCGTCCAGGCGGGCGATGGAGAGCGCCACGCTGCGGTGGTCGGCCGCGACTGCGGCAAAATCCGAGGATCCGCTTGGCGCGGTGATCGCGTTCTACCTAAGTATGGACCATCGCGGAGAAAAGATGGACGGCTGCCCGATCGTGGCGCTCGGTTCGGATGCCGCCAGACAGGGCAGCGACGTGAAAGCGTCGTTCGAAGCCGGGATCAAGGAGCATCTCGAAATCCTCGGCCGTTTCATTGCCGAGGCCAATGGTGAGGAGTCCGATGGAAAGGCTATGGCCATTCTCTCGACGATGGTCGGTGCGCTGACCCTATCGCGCGTCGTCAACGACCCGGACCTCGCCCAGGCCTTTCTGGACGCGGCGACCGAACAGGTTCGCGAAGCAGCCGCCGCCTAGACGGCGTGTGCAACGCTGGCAGCGCACCCAAATTGATAGGAGAATAGATGCGACGGATTGTCGTTACAGGCATGGGAGCGATCACGCCGCTTGCTGCCGATGTCGAAGCGTCCTGGTCGCGGCTCCTGGCCGGTCGCTCAGGCATCCGCAGGCTTCCGGACGACGTGGTGGGAGAGCTGCCGGCGAAGGTTGGCGGCGTGGTTCCCTCGCTGGCAGAAGATCCGGACGCTGGCTTCGATCCGGATGCAGTGCTGGCTGCGAAGGACCAGCGCAAGGTAGACCGGTTCATCATCTTCGGGCTCGCCGCTGCACAAGAGGCCCTCGCGCAAGCAGGATGGGCGCCCGTCTCGGAAGCGGATCGCTTGCGCACGGCCACGATCATCGCTTCGGGCATCGGCGGCTTCCCCGCCATAACCGAGGCGGTGCGCACAGTCGACCGGCGCGGCGTCCGCCGCCTATCGCCGTTTACGGTGCCGTCCTTCCTGGTGAACCTCGCAGCAGGCCACATCTCGATCCGCCATGGCTTCAAGGGCCCACTCGGCGCACCGGTGACGGCGTGCGCGGCCGGCATCCAGGCGATCGGCGATGCGGCTCGCCTTATCCGCGCCAATGAAGCCGATATCGCCGTGTGCGGTGGAACCGAAGCCTGCATGAATATCGTCAGTCTCGGTGGGTTTGCCGCGGCTCGCTCTCTTTCCACCGGCTTCAATGAAACGCCGGCTCAAGCCTCGCGCCCCTTCGACATCTCGCGTGACGGCTTCGTCATGGGCGAAGGGGCCGGCATCCTGGTCATCGAGGAATTGAGCCACGCGCTTGCGCGCGGTGCGAAACCGCTCGCCGAGCTCGTCGGCTACGGCACGACAGCGGATGCTCATCACGTCACCTCCGGTCCCGAGGACGGCGACGGGGCGCGCCGGGCCATGGCGATCGCGATTGCCCAAGCCGGCATTTCGCCGCGTGAAGTTCGCCACCTCAATGCGCACGCGACCTCCACGCCGATCGGTGATCTCGGGGAAATCGCGGCGATCAAAACACTCTTCGGCGCAGATTCCGCCATCGCCGTCAGCGCAACGAAATCGGCGACCGGACACCTGCTCGGAGCCGCCGGCGGGCTTGGAGCCATCTTCGCAATCCTGGCGCTCAGGGATCAGGTGGCGCCGCCAACTCTCAATCTGGGCGCGCCGGATCCAGCCGGCGACGGCATCGACTTCGTCGCAAACCAGGCCCGCCCGATGGGAATGGACTACGTGATCTCCAATGGCTTCGGCTTTGGCGGAGTGAATGCCAGCGCGCTATTCCGGCGCTGGACGGACGAGCTCGCCGGTGCGAGCACCAGATGGGCCGGCGATTAATAACCCTGCCTCTGGCCGCCTGGCAGCCCGGTGCTTGCGGGCGGCCCCCCGGTTTGGATTGGCGCAGTGCAAACCTGAAGCGATTGTCCTGGAAAACGGCCGGCGGTCGTTGGCGTTAGATAAGCGACATGTTATGTTGCAGTGCGAAAGAGCGGGGGCCGCGTCTTTTTCCACCCGTAAGCGATCTGTATGTGCGACCCCTGCAGACTGGTCGGTATCACTGAAACCTCCCGGGCATGGGGTTCGGGATTCGATGGGGACAAGGGGTAATGCTTTACACGCTCGTTATGATGGTCTGCCTGACGGATGTGCCGCAGACCTGTGAACAACGCGAACAGATGGTGGACGGCCTGGCGATGAATCCCGGGACCGCCTTCATGCAGGCGCAGCCGCTGGTCGCCCAGTGGATCGAGACGCATCCCGGTTATTTCGTGCAGCGCTGGCGCGTGCTGCCCGGCCGGGGATCGTGAGATCCGCCGCGAAGAGCGATGAGGTTCTACTTCTTCGCGGCGAGCGTTTCCGAAACGGCCTTGGACAATTGATAAAGCCGCTGCTCGATGATCGTCGGCACTTCACAGACGTAAGTCAGTGATTGGACGCGTTCATTGAAAATTCGCGTTGCGAATTTCAGCTGTTCGGTTCGCCGTTCGATCTCGTCGGGATCTGCATCCGCCTTTGCCCGCAACGCATCGACGTCGGACGCTTCCTTGCGCAACGCGGCGGCCATTTCGAGCTGCTTGTGGGCGTAACGGGAAATGCCTGAGATCACGTGCGAACGCTCGGCGTCCATGTGATCGAACATGCCTTGCACCAGCATCGCCATCTTCGGCGCAAGCTGCTCGGCCGGCAGCGAGGCGGCGAAATCCTTGATCTTCTTTTGGGCTTCGGCAATCGGTATTCGCCGGGCTGCCACCTCCTCGACCAGAGCGGAGATACCGGGGTCTTTCGACAAATCCTTCGCCGCTGGCGGCAGCTCCGGCCCGTTCCAGATCTGGCCGAGCGAGAGTTGCGGCACCTTGCGCTGTATGCAAGGCCAGTCCGGATCGGTGTTCGCCGCCATGGCGTTCACGCCCGGCGCGAGCATGGCAACCATAGCCAGGCTGCGACCAAGGCTCATTCGTGCCATCAGGCATTTCCTCCTGTGTCCTGTTTGCGGGTCATCAGGCCGCGCGAAGGGTCGTAGGCGATGATTGCGGCGGCAAGGAACAGCAGCGTGCAACCGGCGACGACGCCCAGCGACAGCCAGTTAATCTGGCCATAAAAGGCGAAGCGGATCAGTTCGACCGCATAGGTGAACGGATTGGCGAGGCAGATTTTGTAAAGCAGCGGGCTCGCCTCCTGGATGCGCCACAACGGATAGAGCGCCGGAGAGGCGAAATAGCCGGGAAAGATGACGAAGTTCATGATGCCGGCGAAATTTTCGAGCTGCTTGATCATCGACGACAAAAGCATGCCGAGCGCGCAAAGCATCATGCCCGACAGGAACAGCGCCGGCAGCACCATGAGATAGCCGATCGGCGGCGCCTTGACGCCCCAGAACCAGGCAACGATCAGGAACGCGTAGACCTGCGCGATCGATACGGAGACGCCGGCGAGCATCTTCGACACCAGCAGGAACCAGCGCGGGAAGGGGCTGACCAGCAGGGTGCGCATGTTGCCCATCTCGCGGTCATAGACCATCGACAGCGAAGACTGCATGCCCGAGAACAGCAGGATCATGCCGCACAAGCCCGGCGTGATGTAGACCTCGTAGAGCACGTAGGTCTTGTAGGGCGGGATGATCGATACACCGAGCACCTGCCGGAATCCGGCGGCAAAAATGAACAGCCAGATGAGCGGCCGAACCAGCGAGGATATGAAGCGCTCGCGCTGGTGCAGGAAGCGCAGGCACTCCCGCAGGACGACGCCCTTGAGGCAGATGAGATAGTGGCGCAGGCCGAATTTTTCGAACTTCACCGGGATGATGCCGGCGACTTTCTCGGGCATTGCGGGAGCGCTCATGGCGATATCTCCGCAATGCCGGCGGTTTCGATGCGGCTGAGCCTCGAAAAGGCGTCGCGGATCGAACCGGCGCCGCTCGTCCTGACGACATCGGCAACCTTGCCCTTGGCGACCAGTTCGCCCTGCCGCAGCACGACGACATGGTCGCCGTCTTCAACCTCGTCGATCAGATGCGTCGCCCACAGCACGCCAATGCCCTCGGTTTCGACGAGCTTGCGGATGGTGGCGAGAATGCCTGCGCGCGACTGAATGTCGAGACCGACGGTCGCCTCGTCGAGCAGCAGCAGGGAAGGGCGGTGGAGCAGCGCCCTGGCGATCTCGATGCGTCGCATCTGGCCGCCGGAAAGACTGCGTGCCTTGTCATGCTGCCGGCCCTGCATGTCGACCGTGTCGAGCAGCGCGGCAATACGCTGCCGGGCCTCGCGTCCGCCGATGCCATGCAGCGACGCATGATAGGAGAGGTTCTGGTGGACGCTGAGATCGAGGTCGAGCGTGCGTGCCTGGAACACGATGCCGACACGCCTGAGCGCCTCGCCCGAAGCGCGGCTGACGTCATGGCCGAAGATGCGGATCGATCCGCGGCGCGTGTCGTAAAGATGGCTGATCAGCGAGAACAGAGTTGTCTTGCCGGCGCCGTTGAGGCCGAGGAGAACGGTGAAAGTCGCCGGCGCGATCGAGAATGAGACGTTGTTGAGCGCCCGCTTCGGACCATAAGAATGGCTGACGCCCGCGACGTCGAGCGCCGCTACCTCATCTCCTGGTCCGCTTGTCCTCACATGCTGCACGCCGGCTGGCTCCTTGTCGTCGACGATAGTCTAACGCACCTAGCGCACCAGGAGTCTAGCGCACCGGGCCCGATCGCGCAGGTCCTGCTTCCGGTCACCCTACTTGATCGTGATCGTGCCCTTCATGCCTCTGTCGGCGAGGTCGGGCACCGACCATGTGTAGATGCCGGGCCTCACGGTGGTGAATTGTACCTGGATGGTGCCGTCGGCGTCGAATTCGAGCCATGCGGGTGCGCCGTTCATGTGCACCTCGAGGTCGTTGATGACGATCTGGTTGTTCCACACATTGCGGAAGAGGTCGGTATGGAATTTGTACTCCAGCCCGCCCGCCGCGGTAATCTTCCAGCGATAGCCCTGGCCGGCGATCAGCTGGAAGTCCTTCTGGTTGGCGGTGAACTGGTCTTCCTTGCTGCCGAGGATAAGTTCCGGCACGTCCTTGCTGGCCCGGGTTGCCTTCTCGGCTTCGGGGCTGGCGTCAGTTTTGGTGGCCGCGCCGGCGGCTGCGTCGTCGTCATCGTCGTTGTCCTGCGCCCAGACTTGGCCCTGCGTGAGTGCCATGCCCACCAGCGCCGCGAAAGCGACTGCCCGAAATTTCCGCATGATTTCCTGCCTTCTGCTGTTTTTCTGCCTGTTTGATTCAATTGGGCGAGACGACGACGCCCCACGGCAGCGCGCCGACGGTCACCGACTGCACCGGCTCGTCGGTTTCCACGTCGATGAAGGTGATGTCGTTCGACACGCCGTTGGTCGAGATGATGGTCTTCTGGTCCGGGGTGAAGGCGAGCTGCCACACGCGTTGGCCGACCAGCACGTATTTCTCGACCTCATATGTCTGCGTATTGATCACCGCGACGCGGTTGGCCGGTCCGAGCGCGACATAGGCTTTCTTGCCGTCGGCGGTGATGCGCACACCGACCGGCTGGATGGATTCGGCCCTCAGGCCTGATATCTCGAAGGTGATCTTCTGGACAACTTCGCGCGTTTGATTGTCGATCACCGAAACCGTGCCACCGATCTCGGCACTCACCCAGGCCTGCTTGCCGTCGGGCGTGAACTCGACGAAGCGCGGACGCGCATCCACCAGCACGTTGTCGGTGATTTCGTGGGTCGTCGTATCGATGAAATGCGCCATGTTTGTCGTTTCCGACGTATTGACCATGGTCTTTCCGTCCGGGCTGACGCCCATGCCTTCCGGTTCGACCCCAACCGGGATCTCAGCCAGCACCTTCTTATTCTCGATGTCGATGACGGTGACGAGATTGTCGTCCTCATTGGCGACATAAAGCGTCTTGCCGTCAGGCGAGAGCACGAAGAGCTCCGGGTCAGGCCCGGAGGGCAAGGTATCGACGATCTCCAGCGACGCCGTGTCGATCACCTCGATCGAATCATCGTCGCTGGCGCAGAGATAAATGTGTTTGCCGTCATGCGAGATGGTGATGCCGCGCGGCCGCTGCCCGACATTTACGGTCTTCACCACCTGCATCGTCGTGGTGTCGACGACGGACATCGTGTTGTCCTTCTCGTTGGAAACATAAGCCATGTAGGCCGACGCCGGGCCGGCCATGAAGCCGGTCGCGAGAATGGCGAGTGCGCAAGCTCGTCTCTGCACTGAAATTCCTCCCAATTGGTTCTACTCAAGCACGCATTTTGTTTCCGGCTCATCGACCCCGAGCGTATCGAGCTCGGATACCTGGTGCA
This sequence comes from Mesorhizobium sp. WSM4813, assembly GCF_055811555.1. Taxonomy (NCBI): domain Bacteria; kingdom Pseudomonadati; phylum Pseudomonadota; class Alphaproteobacteria; order Hyphomicrobiales; family Phyllobacteriaceae; genus Mesorhizobium; species Mesorhizobium sp. WSM4813. The sequence goes on along the minus strand of NZ_JBVVQU010000043.1, from coordinate 42,103 downwards.
AAAAACCTTCCTGCGGCGATGTCGAGACGACTGACCTGGTGTCGCCGAGGAAGATCGGCTGCCTCAACTGCTGGTTCCACTTGCGGAAGGTCAGTTTCTGCCCTTTGAAGGCGGCGATCGAAAAATCGTCGGAGCGGATGAAGTCGGCCATCTTGCGCGGGTCGGCACCCGTGCGGGTCGCTGCCTCGCCGAGGATGCGCACCGCGGTCCACGCCGCCATGTCCTTCGACATCATGCGGCGGCCGTTTGCCTTGGCGAAGCGGTTCTGGATCTGGGTGCCGCCCCATTGCTCGCTGGCCGGATGCCAGGCCGACGGGGTGAGGCCGGCGGTGCCGGCGACCGGCCGGGGAGTCCAGGTGCGGAACGGAACATAGGTGCCGAACACCTCGCTTTCGTCGGCGACCAGCAACACATCGTGCTCCGGCAGATCCTGGGTGAAGACTGGCATCTGCCGCTGGATCTGGACGACGCCGGAATCGGTCCGCCGTGCCGTGCCGGTATCCTCGAACAGCTTTTCGCCGACGATCTCGCCGCCGAAGCGCGTCGCCGCCCGGCGCAGCGCCTCGGCAAAAAGCTGGTCGCGCTCGTGCGAGCCGTAGATCAGCACCCAGCGCCGCCATTGCTTCCAGATGAGATATTGCGCCAGCCCGTCGGCCAGCATGCTGCGCGTCGGGATGGTGTGGAAGACGTTGGCGCGGCACTGCTCCTCGCGAAGACTATCGTCGGAGGCGCCGGCATTGAAGATCAGAATGCCGTTGTCGCGGGCAAGATCGGCGATCGATAGCAATTGTTTGACCGAGAGGTCTGCGACCACGTAGCGGTCGCCTTTGGCGATCATGTCCTGGAAGGCTGCAACGACGTCCGCGTCCGGCTTTACCTCGGTCACGTCGAGGCTGAATTTCTGGCCGAGGAAGCTGCCGGTCGTGTTGTTGTCGGCAATCGCCACATTGCCGCCGGCAACGCCTTCATCGCGCGGCGGGACGTCGAGCACCGACAGGGCCAGCTGCGGCGCATAAGCGCGCAAATAGCCTATCTTGATTTCGGTTATCTTTTTTTCCGGCTTGGCCGTTGCGGTTGGCTGCTTGCCCGTCTCTTCCTGGGCTAGCGCGCCCGGAACGTTGACGGTCAGGGAAAAAAAGCACAAAAAGGCCGCGAGAGTGCCCGGCACCGCGCTCGTCATCGATAAAATTACCCGTTCTTGCGCTAAAGTCCGATTGTTGTCGGACCGGCGCGAAGTCAAGGTGCCCGTGATGAGCTTAGCTGACCGGCAAATTTTATCAAACCCTGAAAGTGGACGTCTCGCGTCTGCTTTAGTGCCATGCCTGCTCGCCGGAACGGCAACTGAGCGGATGTCGGTATTCGGGCCCGAGAACGTCCTGTCCCTCATGCCGAAGAAAGTCCTGCAATGACCAGAATGCTGGCCAGTGTCACCGGCGTCGACGAGGCGGAGATCGCGCTTTCAGGCGGCGTCGACATTGTCGACCTGAAGGATCCGAAGGCGGGGGCGCTGGGCGCGGTATCCACGCAAACCATCCACCGGACGATTTCATTCATCGCCGGCCGGGCGCCGGTCAGCGCGGTCTGCGGCGACCTGCCGATGGAACCCGAGACGATCCGCGCCAAGGCCGAAGAGATTGCTGCGACCGGCGTCGATTACGTCAAGATAGGCTTTTTTCCGTCGGCAAATGCGGCCGCTTGTGCGAAGGCGCTCGAGCCGCTCGCCGCGCGAACGAAGCTGATCGCGGTGCTTTTCGCCGATCTGGCGCCGGATTTCGAGCTTCTGCCGAAGTTTGCCAACCATCGCTTCCACGGCGCCATGGTCGACACTGCGAACAAGGCAAACGGGCGGCTGCTCGACCATCTGCCGCCCGAGCGTATCCCGGGGCTCATCGATCGAACGAAATCGCTCGGTCTCATGGTCGGCCTGAGCGGATCGCTGGAAGCCCCGGACATTCCGCGCCTGCTGCCCTTCGCTCCCGATTTTCTCGGCTTTCGCGGGGCGCTGTGCGGCGACTCCGGCCGCGTGGGTTCGATCAGTGCCGAGGCGGTTTCGCAGATCCGCGAGCTGGTCCCGGAAGCATCCCGGGCCGGCGGCGCGTCGAGCGTCGACTACCGCTTGCTGGCGGCGAGGGGCTATTCGCCGGGCACCGACCCGACACTGGGCACCGACAAGATATTCGTGCGGGACTTTGTCCTGCCGGTCCAGATCGGCGCTTACAGTTTCGAGCACGGCCATACACAGAAGGTGCGTTTCGACGTGACCGCCGACGTGCTGCAAGTCACTGACCATCCCGAAGACATGCGCCATGTGTTCTCCTACGACATCATCATGGATGGCATTCGCACCATCGTCGCGCGAGGCCACATCCAGCTTAGCGAGGCTTTGGCCGAGCAGGTGGCGACCTACATTCTGGAGAACCCGCGTGTCGTGCGCGTCACGGTAAGGGTGGAAAAACTCGAACTCGGCCCAGGCGGCGTCGGCGTCGAGATCGAACGCAAGCGCCAAGCGGCAGGCCGCGGCGTTGCCTCCGGCCCTGCCGGCCGAAAAGAGCAAAGCGCTGCTTCCCAGCCGCGACAGGAAAGGCCTGAGGTCGTGAGGCGAGCCGCGGTCAAGCCAGCCGTCGTCAAGCTTGGCGGCAGCACGGTCCATGCGGCGGAAATGGAAAGCTGGATCGCGGCGCTGGCGGGTTCCAAGCTGCCGATCGTCATCGTGCCCGGCGGCGGGCTGTTCGCCGACCAGGTGCGCGAGACGCAGTTCCGCATGGATTTTTCCGACACCGCTGCCCACGCCATGGCGATCCTCGCCATGGAGCAGTTCGCCCAGGTCATCCTCGACCGTGACGAAAGGCTGGCGCCGGCACGGTCGCTGGAAGAAATGCTGCGGACGTTGGACGCGGGGAAGGTGCCGGTGTGGCTGCCGTCGTCCTTGGCCCTGTCGGCGCCGGACATTCCGGCGTCCTGGGATATTACCTCCGATTCCCTTGCCGCCTGGCTTGCCCGCAAGCTCGGCTCGAATGCGCTGCTGCTGATCAAGCAGACCGGCGCCTTCCTCGGCAGCGACACGATCGACAGCCTGGCAGTCAGAGGCATCGTCGACGCCGGTTTCGCCGCCATGCTGCCCGACGGTGTCGATTTCCATCTCGCCGGTCCGAAAGATGCAGCCCAAGCCGGGGCGCTGCTGGCGTCGGGCAATCTGCCCGGCATCCGGATCGCGGCTCCGATCCGGTCGGCAAGAAAAGCAGGGTAGGCGATGGCGACGCTGCATACGCCGCGCTGGGCATGGGTTCTGACCGGTTCCGGTCATTTTTTTACGGAGAGCTTCGCACTCATTCACCAACTCGAACATTGCGATGTCTTCGTGTCGAAAGCCGCCAACGAAGTGCTGCGCATGTATAAGCTCAAGCTCGATTTTCCGGAGACGACGCGCGTGCTGCACGACAAGACGGCGAGCGCGATCCCGGTCGGCGAATTCTATCATGGTGTCTATCATACGGTCGTGGTGGCGCCGGCCAGTTCCAACACGGTCGCCAAATGCGTGCACGGCATTTCCGACACGCTCGCCACCAACGTCTTTGCCCAGGCGGGAAAATGCCGGGTGCCGGCCATCGTCTTTGCCTGCGACACCGCGCCGGAACTCGAAACCATGGCACCGCATGGGCTGGTCAAGGTCTATCCGCGCAGCATCGACCTGGAGAATACCAGACAATTGAAGAGTTTCGAGCGCACCGAGGTGGTCGAGTCGCTCGCCGAACTCGAAGCCTCGGTCAGACGGCGCCACGCCGAACTCGCAAGCCATGGCTGAGCGGCTGGCCTTTCTTACCGGCCATCTGGCCAAGGTCCGGCTGGAAAGGCTGCTGACTGGGCTGGGCGAAACCGAATTTGCGTGGGAGATCATCGACATCGGCGTCAAGGTCGCGGCGCTGATGAGCGAAGACATCATCAAGCGGCGGCTCACCCTGACAGGCGGCACCGACCGCGTCATCCTGCCCGGACGCTATCGCGGGGACATCGAGCATCTGTCGAACCATTTCGGCGTGCCTTTCGTGCGCGGTCCCGACGAGATCGCCGATCTGCCGGGCTTTCTCGGCCGGGCGGGCGAGCCGCCTGACCTTTCGCATCACGACATGCGCATCTTCGCCGAAATCGTCGATGCGCCGATGCTGTCGATCGAGGCGCTGGTGGCGAGGGCACGAAGGCTGGCCGCGGCCGGGGCCGATGTCATCGATCTCGGCTGCCTGCCGGAAACGCCGTTTCCATTGCTGGAACAGGCCGTGCTCGAGCTGAAAACACAGGGATTTCGGGTCAGCGTCGATTCCGCCAGCACGGACGAACTGTCGATCGGCGCACGCGCCGGAGCGGACTATCTGCTCAGCCTCGATGAGAACACGCTGCCATTGGCCTTCGACCACAAGGCTGTACCAGTGCTGATCCCGTCTACCCCAGGCGATTTGGATTCGCTCGGGCGGGCCATCGAAGCGGCGCAAAAGGCCGGCGTCGCTTTCATCGCCGATCCCGTGCTCGACCCGATCCATTTCGGCTTTGCGGCGTCACTTGCGCGCTTCATCGAGGCGAGGCGGCGCTGGCCCGAGGTCGAACTGCTGATGGGCACCGGCAATCTCACCGAATTGACCGACGCCGACAGTTCCGGTGTCACCGCGGTTCTGGCCGGGCTCTGCTCCGAACTTCAGATCAAAAACGTGCTTGCCGTGCATGTCAGCCCGCACACGCTGCGAACGATCGAGGAGCACGATATTGCCCGCCGCATCCTGTTTGCCGCGAAGAATGACGGTGCGCTGCCGCGGAGTTACCATCCAGGGCTGCTGCAGGTTCACGACCGCAAGCCGTTTACGGCCTCGACCGAGGATATCGCAGCACTCGCGGCCGAGGTGCGCGACACCAACTTCCGCATCATGACTGCCGAGGACGGCATCCATGTTTTCAACGGCAAGGGGCATGCGGTTGCCACGGATGCGTTTGAACTCTTTACCGGGCTTGGCGTTGAGGCGGATGGCGCACACGCGTTCTATCTCGGCGCGGAACTGATGAAGGCCGAGATCGCGTGGCGCCTCGGCAAGCGCTATGTGCAGGACGAGCCGCTCGCATGGGGCGTTGCCGCGCCGGCTCCCGAAACCGACCGCACCCGTCTTGCGGAAGCGGGCCACACGCTCCGCGCGAAGAAAGAGCGCTAAACCATGTCGTATATTCGCGAATCGATCATCACCACCGTCAACAAGGCCGGTGATCTCCACATCGCGCCGATCGGCATCATCGCCGAGAAGGACGGCTGGATCATTGCGCCGTTCCGGCCCTCGGTCACGCTCGACAATCTCGCCGAAGTGCCGTTCGCCATCGCCAATTACACCGATGACGTGCGTATCTTTGCCGGCTGCCTGACCGGGCGCAAGGATTGGCCAACGGTTGCGGTCGACGGGTTTCCGGTGCCGCGGCTCGAAGCGGCGCTCGCGCATTCGGTCCTCGAAGTCGAGAGTATCGATGACGACGCTATGCGGCCTCGCCATTTCTGTCGCGTGGTGCAGGAGGCAACGCATGCGCCGTTCACCGGCTTCAACCGCGCCAAGGCGGCGGTGTTGGAACTGGCCATCCTGGTCAGCCGGCTCGGCATGCTGCCGCGCGACAAGATCGAGGCGGAGATAGCATACCTTTCGATCGCCATCGAAAAGACCGCGGGCGAGGGCGAAAAGGAAGCCTGGGGCTGGCTGATGCAGCGCGTCGGCGATCACCTGTCGGGCAAGGATGCCAGCGGCGAGGATGCGCGGGGGTGAACCGGAGATGCTGAACCTGGATAAGCGTCCGGGCTGACGCGTTTTAGCGTGATACGCGGTGGCGGTGATCTCAAACGGCGGTGTTCGATCCTTTTGCAGGCATTGAGCCCGGTATGCACGATGACCGGAGTGGAGCCGGATTGCTGACTGTCGGTTTTCGGCACCAGCACCATGTAATCGCTAAGCGGCTGATCCGCTGATGGGTTTATGTCGGTCACAAGAACGACCGCGTCGTTCCTACGCGTTCATTGCGGCACCCACGGAAATCAGAAAACTCCGTCTTCTTGGTCGGTTGGTCTGATCTTGTTTGTGATGGGATCCCAGTAAGCCATCGACCAATCTTGACCAGTCTGCTGGATGGTCGTGCGGCACCATTCCCAAGACTCCTCGACCTGTTTCATAACTGTAGACGAGCATCTCGGAACCACCGAAAGGGAGCATTTGTGGACCAATTAATGTTCGTTCCAGGAGAGCACCGTTCTGCATCACGGAGACGATGCTTCCAGGCGCGTATACGATCAATTCGCCGTCTGGGGCTACCAGCGTGCGCTCTGGGCCAGCGGTCCCCTGTTGCAAGTCCAACGTCCAAGCTCGAAGTTTTTTCGTAAGCACCAGCGGTAAGGCCGCGGCGTCCCCGGCCAACTCGGCCGCATTGTGTAGCTTCATCAGATATTCGGGAAACGCATTATAGAGCGGCTCGGTGAGCCTCAGCCCGCCGTATATACTGTCATAAACTACAATCGTGTCGGTAGCGCGGCTCAGGGCGCCGTTCTGATAAATTGCGATGTGCGTCGCAGCATGATCGATGTCATTTTGGGAAACACTGCGTTCACGTTTGAGGAGATCGGCCAGGGCCGTCGCCACAAGCGCCCGATTTGTAGCTTGGACCGTGCCACTTCCGGCAAACCAATCTTCCGAGATTTTTAATACCACCCCCGTAGTGCGGAACTCCCGCTGTTTACGAGACATCTTAGGGTTGCTTTGCCGCAAGTCTCGATAGGCAAAAGTGTTAGGGCCAATACGATAACCCTCGACGGACTCGTTCACTTGTAGGAAGACCTCGGCAAGCAGTCCGCTCGCACTGCTCTGAATTCTTCCTCCGACGATTTCATCCGGGCCAAAACCTACGTTGACGGTCTTACGCAACATTGGCTTCGTGGGTGGCGCCTTTTTGGCCTCTTCTACACGGATGGAGCGGTCGAAACTGGTGCGCCACTCAAGCACTCGAAGGGGTTGGCGATAGTGCAGATAGGTGGCTCCTGGATAGGCTTCGCGGATCGCCTGATTTAATGCAATGTTGCCGACGTCATCCTCACCGCCTTTCGTCTTGATAACGTAATTGGGCTCGCCAACCTGCCGTAGCGGATAGTTCTGATGTGGATTGTCAGCTCCTAATTGAGCTATAAAATCAAACTCACGCGGCCGCCTAGCGCCAGGTTTTGCGAGATCGAACACGCCTCCAAAGCTGTCGGGCCACGATACGCCAGGCGGCGGCTCTTTGAGGTCGCTCCCGAGCCCTTCACTTTCATCCATCAAGCAGCGCGCCTGCGCAAATTGGATGAACCTGTTTGCAAGATACAAATGGGAAGGCTCAACTGACCCGGCGTAGTAGTCGGAAAAGCTGGAGCCAAAGCGCGTGAATGCGTGCCTCGGCGCGATCACGGCGAACACGCCCGGCGCCGCACGCCCAACGCGTCCAATTCTTTGTCGAAACGCCTTTTTTGACTGCGGCACGCCCACGTTGAGGCCTAGAAGGAAACTGGAGATGTCTATTCCCAGTTCCAGTGCTGGAGTAGACACGACACCCCTGAGCGACCCGGCCCGCAAACGTCGCTCGATGGATTGGCGATCCTTAGCCTCATATCCGCTCCGGTAGGGTAGTACGTCGTCTTCATCAACGGCCCTGGCCACCCGTTCGACCCCTTGGCGAGAGTCGTGAAAAGCTATGAAAGTGCCATCGTTTGACCTGCCCACTAGACGCGAGCAGACATCCACGATCATAGCCTCGGCGGCGGCCCCGCCATCTGGCCCTTCGATATGCAACAATCTCCGTCCGTGGCTGGGTGATCCATCATCTTCATCCCCCACGACCGCAAAGGGCCATCCAGTGAGGTTTTCGAGATGTTCGGCAGGGTCTGAAATTGTGGCGGTAGCGCCGATGACTTGAAATTTTCGGCTGACGTTTCGGTCCCGGCAGGCACGTCGACGCGCCGCAAGGACCCTGCGAAGGAGGTAGGCGACGTTGCTGCCAAAGACTGATTCGTAGGTATGAGCTTCGTCAAGGATCAGGAAGCGAAGACTACAAAGCATTTCGCGCACCATCGGTGTGGCGACCTGCCGCATGAGCCACGCCTGGATGATGTCGGGCGTTGCCAGGATTACCCTGGCCTTGCGAACCGCGTCAGCCCGGTCTTCAAAGTCAATTTGCCCGTGAAGCTCGGCAACGGTGTCTTTCGGTAGACCCAGATCATCCGAGAGCCGCCGCCAGCGCTGCGCCTGATCGGCCAGCAACGCCTTTAGAGGATAGAGCACAAGTGCGGTGCCCGAACCCGCCAACAATTCTTGTGCGACCGCCAATTGGAAAATGAGGGATTTCCCCGAGGCAGTGCTGGTAGCTACGGCGATGTTCTCGCCGTTTTCGAGCAACTGTAAGGCCATGCCTTGATGACGCCATATTGTACCATCCGGTGCCAACCCATTGCGAAGCCAGGGGCTCAGGGGACCATTAATGTAGGCGCCAGGAATGGGACCGCGCCGTTCGGCTCGCGGGGGGCTGGTCAGTTCTTCGACGATTGTCAGATCGGCTGCCGTCAACATCGCTCCAAACGCTTCGAGAAGGTTGGTCATGATTGAGGCGTCCAGCTCCGGGGCTTGCTTGTTTGCGAAGCGCGCGAGGGGCCAACGGAATATCCCTTGGCAGCTCGCTCCAAGCGGTGCCCTTCATTTCTAAGGTCTTGGAGGGTTTCACTCAAGGCACGAAGTTGGCCGGTGTCCAGTCGAAGAACCACGACCGTGCCAGACCAGGAAGCGGGGTGGAGTTGCTTCTCGGCACCCCTTATGTCGAGCACAACGTCGCCGCTCATCAATTGGAAAGTACCCCCGAGCCGACAGAGACCTTCAGTCATAAAGAGACCGTAACCGCTATTAGCCCAATCATCATGGTGGCGCGATTTACGCCACGCCTTTGACGACATCCCAGGTTGGATCGCCGTGGTTAGGGCGTCCCCATCGCTCTCAATCGATAGAGTGGGATTTTGCCGGAGGGATTGTGCTAAGCCTATACCCTGATCCGATACGACCATTTCGACCTCCTGCCGGCTTGGCCAGTACTGGGCTGCGAAGGTGTAGCTATGCGCCTCGCTGTGTTCGATGACGTTGCGGATGATCTCCCGGATAGTAAAAGCTAACGTGTCTTGCAGGGCACCACTGTCAGTACGGGTCAGTACTGCGGCCAACCGTTCCGCCTCGGTATGGATATGCTCGCCAACTGGGACCATTTTCTCCGCAGCAGCGCGACGGACCTCGCCTGTAAAACGTTCGGTCAGCGGCACATAGGTTTCGCTGCCAAGCGCGGCACCAAGTGGCGATCCGAAATTGAGGCCGAGATAGTCGAAAAACCCCATGTGGGCAGCGTAGCTTAGGTGCTTATAGTCGAGGGCGCGGCGCTTTACCTTAGGATGGTCAATCTTCAGCTGGCGCAAGGATCCGCCGATAATCGCAAGCCAAGCCGGCGAAGTGAACTTCACCTCACCGAAATCTAGCTGGATCTCTTCTTTCGGTTGGATCTTCCGCAGTTCTCGCGCAAAGAGCGCCATGCGTGAGACGTCGGTCCCGCTGGAACCTCAACTTTCATCATTCCTCCCCAAGCCTCGCCCGAAGCCTAAAGAAAAGGTTTGCCTATGTCGAGCCAAGCGTTGGAGCGCAAAAGGGCTTAGCAACGTAGGGCGTGCGTCCAGCCAAGAGGGTCGGCGCACGGACTTTTGTCAGATGGACTGCACATAATGCCGCGCCAAGCGCACCTTGAGAGCGTATGGGAGCGGCGCACGCCGAGGCCAAAGCCAGCTATCGATCACTTTGTCTGGAATTATTACAGTCGCGATTTACCACCTCCTCCGGATGTCGGCTTTGATGACGCGGTCGAACCGAGTTCTATGACCGACACCAGGCGCGAAGCGGACATGCGCCGAGCGGGTGCCGAACGTCAGCTTTCAACCCTGTTGCGACCCTGCGCGCGGTCCGATTTTGGATGCGCTGGTACGGGTTGAGATATTTCAAGCCGGGCCAATTCCAGGGCGGTATCTCATCTCCCCGATTGATCGGGTGGCCATGATAGAGCGCCTACAATTGCGATCCCGCCAACAGCGCCACCGCTGACGCAGGTGCCACGCTGCTGGCTTCGCCGCGAACGGCGTCATCCGCGGGGATGATCTCGGCGAAATCGACGAAGCGGCGTTCCATGCGTTCGGCCAATCGCCTGATCTGCCAGCGGCCGGTTCCGGCGCCGACGATCGGCGCATCCCGGGCAAGGGATCCGGCAACCAGGGACGCTGCGTCGTGGATCTTGCGCAACTGCTGTTCGCTGAACCAGCGCGCGACTTCACGCCATTCCGGCAGCGTCAGGTCGGCTGCGTCGCGCCCGATCATGCGCGCCAGTCGCGCTATCGAACCGTCGATCGTCTTTTCCTTGCCGTCGGCGGTGGCGTGCCTGTCGTCCTTCTCGTCGAGCACCCCCAGGATCCGGTGCGCGTCGGCGATCGAGGCGAAATACTCGTTCATCAGCGGTGTCAGCTTGCCGCGGACGGGGGCAGACGAGGCCACACCGAACAGGAACGTCCTGGTGAAGCCGGTATAAACCAGTTCGCCGCTCAGAAGCCGTCCGGCATCGGTGTAGCCGTCATTGGCGACGGCGCCATTCCTGACGGCGATAATGTCGGTGGTGGTGGAGCCCATATCGACGAACAGGGCATCGCCGGCGAGTTTTGCCACCAACGACGCTGTCGCATGCCAGTTGGCGGAGGCGACATCGGCGCTCAGCCGCGCTGCCTGCTCGACCCCGACAAAGCCGGACCGCCCGGCATAGATCAGTTTTTCGCCTGGGAAACGGGTTGAAATTTCATCCAGCAGAGCTGCGACGCCGGCATCGCGGGACGGAAAGATATCAGCCAGTTCGCCGGTCATGGTGAATGCGTTGAGATCGGCGCCCGCATAAATCGGAGCCGTTTCCTCGAATGCCGAGGTCAAATTGTCGAGCCCCAGCCAAAGCGGCGTGGCGATCGTTACTGCCTCGACGATGCGGCCGTCTTGCGCGCGCGTCACCTTCAGATGCGCGCCGCCAATATCGAAGCCGGCAACGATGCTCTTTCTTTTTTCCACACTTCAAGCTTTCATCACAGTTGGACAGGGCAGTTGGTCAGCGAGAAAAGCGTTGCGTATCATTCCGGTTCTCGACCTGAAAGGCGGCGAAGTGGTCCGCGCCCAACAAGGAAAACGCGATCGCTACAAGCCGATCGTCACGCCGCTCAGCCAAAGCTCCGATGTAATCGCGGTCACTGAGGGCCTGCGCGGACTTTACGCTTTTCCGACCTTCTATATCGCCGACCTGGATGCCATCGAAGGCGGAACGCCAAACAGCGGCGCGCTTGCCCGGTTGAAGGCGATGGCGGAGCCGCCGGAGCTTTGGGTCGATGCCGGCATCGCCGACGAGAAAACCCTTTCGGCAGCACTTGCCGAACCCTGGCTTTACCCGGTCCTGGGTTCCGAATCGCAGCAAGACGACGCGCTGTTTCGGCGTTTTCGCGATCATCCGGAGCTTATCCTGTCGCTGGATTTCTTCGACGACGGGTTTCGCGGCCCGGCATCATTTCTCGACGAGCCGGAGCTTTGGCCGCAAAAGGTGATCGTCATGACATTGGCCAAGGTCGGCTCCGCCTCCGGTCCCGACTTCACGCGGCTCGAGGCGATCAAGGCGAAGGCTGGAAGCCGCTCCGTGATCGCGGCCGGCGGGGTGCGCAACGAGGCTGACATTCGCGCCCTTTCGTCACTCGGTATCGCCGCGGCGCTGGTCGCGACCTCGCTGCATGACGGCACGCTCACGCCAGGGCACCTCGCAACGCTTGGTACCTGACGTTCGCGTAACCTCGAACTTCGGCCTCGGAAACTGGGCCTTGTAGAGCGGCGGGCTCTCAAGTCGATCGTCTCGGCGCTCTATCGCTTTGCTGGAACATCGGATTTCCCAAACCGGTCCACCCTCGGGCAGGCCCGAGGACAGTTTTTGTCCGATGCTCTAAAGGCCCAGAAACTTCTTCAGGCGGCGCAACAGACCATCCGGCTCCGCGGAGGGTTTTATCTGTGCGGGGCTGTCTCTTGTCTAAGCCGCGAACGGATGCTTCACCTGGTCCCGCTTATCCGTGGCTTCGGCGGCCGTCGGCGTTCCCGAGACGGCGCGTTGGATGGCTTCCTTTGTCGCTTCGTAATTGTACTTCTGGATCTTGGCGTCGTCTGCCGCATCCCAGTGGATGAAAACGCCGACGCAGATGAACAGATCGTCCGCCTCACTGGTGGGAATGATTCCCTCGGCGACGCTGTCCTGCACGGCCTTTGCAACCGCATGCTGGGCCGGACCGAACATCTGCACGGCCTGCTTGGCGCCCTTGATCGTGACCTTGTTGAACATCACGGTGTTGGGCTTGCACTGAAGATTGGGCGCGATCACCGCCAAAAGGGAGGTAAAGCCGTCCTTGTTGTTGGTAAGCGCGTTGCAAAATGCCGTTTCGACCGCGCTCCCCCGTGGGCCGATAAGCAGGTCGACATGCGCCACTTCGTTGCCGTCCCCTACCAGCGATTCACCGACCATTACTTTCGAGATTTTTGCCATGCCAATTTCCTCCAAGACACAGTTATGGTGTCCAAAGACGCCGCAAACCGAGCGAGCGCTCGATGGACAGCTATCCTTGTTGGCAGCGCCCGGACATCCGGACCGGTTGGCTGGATAGCCGCGGAAGCCCAGCTTCCGCTCTTGAAAGTCAACCACCAACGTTGGGATTATGCAAGCTGAACGCCGAGGGTGTGGACTAAAAGAGTAGCCACGGTCAGGTCGGCCGAGGTGCCGGGGTTGACGTTGTCGGCCTTCAGCCGGCGGTCCAGTTCCATGAGCAGACGAATGCGTGACGGCTCGTCATCGCTGGCATGCAGCGCCGCCTGAACGTCAAGGGCTTCTTGCCGCGCCTGATTTGCGGCTTCAGTTCCATGGTTGCGCACCACATGACTGTCGGGGAACCCTGCGAGAAACGCCATATAGGCGAATACTGTTGGCCACATGCCGCCTTCCCCGCGTGCCAACGCCGCTTCCAGAGCCGCGAGCCCGACGCCGAACACGTCGCCGAAACAGGTAGCATACTGGCGGGCGATCATGTCGCGGTCGGCCGCCTCCCGCATGGCTTCGAGCAGATGAACCTTCGGCTCCTGCCGCACATCGTTCGCGGCCTCTCCAAGCCCGCCCGGCGCGGCCGCGACGATCGCCGCGAACACCGCCCTGGTATCGTCCATGCTCATTTCGCGCAGCACCGCGTCGAGATTGTCGTGCAGCCAATTGTCGTGCAGCCAATTGTCATGGGGTCGGGCGCCCGCCATTTCGGCGGCGCATAGCAGAGGTCCTGCCAGAAGAATGATACCGAGATTGGTGTTGGTCGCGACCGCCAGACGTGTCGCGCGGACCGCTTCCAGCATACGCTGTCCGACCGGCAGGCGCGGATCGGTCAGCGGCCCGGACGAGACCTCTGCGCTCGTCATGAACTGGGCAGCGGACATGCCGTGCCCGTCGGCGAACAGATGGACGTTGCCCGGTTTCAACGCCTCGATCTCCATCCGGCAGGAATCCTTGTAGGCAGCCCGGAGGCGTTCTCGCGAGAGCGCCATGCTACCGGCCCGTCACGAATTCGCCGGCGCGGTGAGGCGGTAGGGGCGCGCCGCCGTCGCCTCGGTGCGATCAGCCAGGAATTTCAGCAGGGCGTCGGCAATCGCATCGGCGATGTTCACCGCGACGACCGATTGAAGTCCGGACCAGGCGGGCATGCTGTTGACCTCCAGCACGAACAGCTCGCCGTCGGCCGCCGGCACGATGTCGACGCCGGCGAAATCGGCGCCGATAGCTGCGGCGGCGGCCCGTGCCAGCGTCGCCAATTCGGTTTCGCCGTGCAGCGAAACCTGCCCCGAAACCAGCTCGGGCACCGCCCCGCGATTGACGTTGGTGATCCAGTCGTCGCCACGCCGGCTCATCATCGCCAGGACTTCGCCGGCGCAGACGAAAACGCGAAAATCGCGGTAAGGGGGGCCGGGACGCGGCACGTAATGCTGGAGATAGTAGACGCAGTTCACCTCTTCCTCGGCGGGGAGATCGGACAGTGTTTCGATCAGCCTGATGCCGCGGCCTTGTGCGCCGAAAAGCGGCTTCATCACCAGCGGCGCGAACGGCAGTTCGCGTTCGGCGATCGCTTCGGCCATGGCACGTCCCTCGACCGCGAATGTCTGCGGCGTCGGCAGGCCGGCATTCTTCAGGAGGAAGGTCGTCATCGACTTGTCGACGCAGCGTTCTATTGCCTGTGCGGAATTCCACACCGGAATGGAAAGCCTGCCGAATGCGTGCAGCACGCCGAGACGCCGGGTGACCGCTTCGAACGATCCGGCGGCGATCGAACGGACAAGCACGGCGTCGGGCAGCGCGCCGTCGAAGCCGGGTATCGACAGTCCGCTCGGGCTGCCGGTGTCGAACGCGATCGCCGCCAGCGGCACGGTTGCGACCACGGCGCCGCGCCGGTCCAGCCTTGCCGCCAGGCCCTTGGAGCGGGCGTCCGAGACGTCGCTGACGATCAGGATGCGAGGGATCATGTCACGCCTTGGATACGGTATACCGAGAGCCGGAACGAGCGGCCCGGCAGGCGGATGACAGACTAATCCAGTGCCCCGCCATGGCCTAACCGAGGCTCCGTTCGAGCATCTGCAGATCACGTTCGCCGGCGCGAAACGTATCGCCGGTGTCGATCGCCGTAACGATCACTTCGGCCGGGCTGAACAGCAGCGGATCGATGGCATAGAAATCACCCTTGAACCGCTTGAAGACCTCGGCGAAGGGGTGGCCGTGGTCCCGCGAGGCGCGGCTCGGCAGTTGCTCCGCGAGATCCCTGGCGTCTTTCGCCGAGCCCTTTACGAAGAGCTGGACGCTGCCGCCATAGATGATGGCGTCGTTGGTTCTGCCCATGGCGGTCAGGAAATCCGGGTGAGGGGCGGGGATAGGCGCCGTGCCGATGCCGTCGACCACGTTCTCCAGCGGAAATTTGAGATCGTTGGCCTTGTGCAAGGCAACCTCTAGCGCGCGCGCAACGATCTGCACGCTGCCGGCAAGGCTTTGTGTCGGCGCATAGAGGAAGGTGAGCTTTTCGGTTGCCAGTCCGGTCGCCTTGCCGACCTTCTCGACGATCGCTCGGGGCGGCGGTTCCGCGGTCTCCAGGATCAGCACGGCGGATGACGCGGTGTCGCGATAGGAAAGGGCTTCGAACAGCGGTTCGACGCGGGCGAGCGCCCGCGCCGGTCCCGATCCCATGGCAAAATAACCCTGGCCCGATAGGTTCCAGCCCGCATACTGGCTGCCCAGGCAGGCAAGCACCGGCTGCGAAGACCGCACCTCGACGGTGAACGGCCATTTCTGCGACGCGCGGTCCATGCAGACCGAAATGCTACCGAGACCGCCCATTGCGGCTTCCGCCATGCGCAGCCCGGCCTCGACGCCGCCGGCGGCCTTGGCGCCGGCATCGATCAGGCACTCGCCCAATGGCCCGGTGGAAACGGCGATCCGAAGGCGTTCGGCGTTGCCGATCATGCCGTCGATGATGCGCTGCGCATTGTCGTTCAGGAATGCCGAACCGTCTTTCATGTCCGGTCTCCTTCCCATTGGTGTTGCAATCGGCTGGCTTGTCCCTTGATGAGCCGCCTGGTCAAATCGGCGCTCGGACCGCGCGCGAAGATGGTGCAGACAGGATCGCCGGCGATCAGACGGGTGCCGGGCGACTGATGGTCGGCAGTCCATTCAGGCCAGGCAACCGATGGAAACTGGGCGATCGGCGTCGCGGCGTACGTCACCATCGACGCCATCGAATCGACGAAGCGCGGCAAGTGGTAGGCCCTGCCTGCCGCTGCGCGCAGATGCGCTTCGATCAGTGGCGCGTCGGCATCGTCGAAAATGTCGAGGGTAGCGCCTGGCCTCGGATTGATCTCGATGAGCTTGTAGCCATCTGGTCCGCGAATGAGATCGGCGCTGCACAATCCAGCCAGGCCGGCGCGGCGCACCAGACCTGAAAGCCAGCCGCGGATCATCGCCGCCTGCCTGCGATCGAAGCGTCTCAACCGCACGGCGCCGCCATAGCGATAGGGCGCTGCCGGGGCAGGCGACGCCCATTGTTGGCTGAAGCCGACGATATCAGCGGTTTGGCCGTTGGCGACGAACAGGGCCGAGATGCTGCGGCCGGCAACGAAACGCTGGAAATAGCGGCCGCCAGGAGCCTGACTCTGTAAAACCGGGGTTTCTCCGGCGGCCTGTCTGATATGCGTGCCGCCAGCGCCGCCCGCGGTCTTGATCACCCAGTTCTGCGGATCGGGCGGCCGGTCCCATCGGAATTCCGGATGCGGAATGCCGAGCTCGGCGCAATCGGCGGCCAGCAATTGCGGGTCCTTGATCCTGCGGATCGCGGCGCCGCTATTGCCAGCAAGCGGAAAATGGCGCGCGACTTCGTCTACGGTCTGCGTCATCCGCTCGAAGCCCGAGCCCAGGACAATGGCGACCGGCCGGTCGTCTCCAGCCAATTGCCGAAGCGTCTCGATGATGCGCTCGCCGTCGATGCCACCTTGCAGGTCGCCCGGCAGCACGGTCGCGCGTTCGGCGAGCGCGACCGTGTCCGTGTCGCAAAAGAAATCGGCGACCAGCGGACGATAGCCGGCGCGGCGCGCGGCGGCAGCCAGCGCCCGGCCTGAAATCGCCGCGATCAGGAGAGATCCGGCGTTATTTGGCGATTTCGCGTGCAAGGGAAAATGCTTCCTGGAAATCGAGCGTGATGGTTTTTTCGGCTTCGATCATTCTTTTGAAGAGGCCGAATTCGACCTTGTATTTCACGTTGCCGATGGCAAGCGGACCAATGCCGACAGCTTTTGCCGCTTCGAGCGGATCGCCATTGGCATTGACGGCCACGCCTTCGATGCCGGCCGGTGGGACCGCATTGACGTCGGCGGCGATAAGCAGACCATCGCCTTTCAACTGGGCTTTCGAGACCACCTGGACACCGGCCTTGGCGCAAGCCAGGATCACCTCGCTCGCCTCGACCAGCTTCGTCTTGCGGGCGTCGCTCGATCCGTCAGCCGCATCTACGGCGATCTTGAATCGGCTTTTGATCTCGGCCGCGATCTGCTCGACCCTTTCGATGCCGTCGTGACCGACAAGCGTGACCCGGGCGCCTTCCCTGGCCGCAATGACGGCCGTGCAGAAGCCGACGACGCCGGTGGCGCCGAAAACAGCGATCCTCGTGTCCCTCAGCCCGCGCTCGAATTTCTTCTCGAGCGCTTTTTCGACCTTGGCCACCATCGCCGCGGCCGTGGTGAACGAGCCGGCCGGATCGGCGAATACCGAAACCTGGAAAGGCGGCACCATCGCCTTTCGCGCTGCGTCGAACATGTCGAGCGCCAGCGAGGCATCCTTGCCGGCGATGAAGATGCCGGTATCGACGCCCGCATCGGGCGGGCGCGAGAAGATCGCGTCCTGCACGAGGCCTGTGACCTCTCCCAGGCTTACATCGACATAGGGGACGACGGCGTCGAAGCCTGCATCGAGCGCCATGTTCACGTCGAAAGGGCTCATATGCTTCAATGGCGTCAGCATGTGCAGGATTTGTTTGCGGGCCATTTCTCGCCTTTCTTCTGGAACCTGATCGTTTGCGGAGCCGTCAGCTGCCGACGAGATCAAGTTTGGTCGAACTGATCTTCGCGCCGGAATTCCGGCCCTTGACGATCTTGATCTCGATGCCGTTTTCAACCGTCTTCTGAACCGCGCTGACGAAGCTGACCGCGGCGTCTTGCGAGGGAGCGAAGGCAAACCCTGTTGGCCCCCACGAGCTCTGGCCGATGCCGACGGCGCCCGCTTCATCGAGATCGTGGGCCACCCTCTCGACCCGCTTTGAGGTGAACACGCCGCCTTGCGCTGGGGCGAAATGGGTGCCGATCAGCATCTGGATCGCGGCGACGGCGGCGCCGAAGGCTGGAAGGTCGTGCTCGATCAAAGCCGGCATAATGCCCATCAGCACCCGACGGCAGATTTCTCCGCTCCCGGACGCCGGAAAGGGCGGCAGCGAACGAAACGCCGCGATTTCGGCATCGCCATGCAGTCCATGCCCGCCACGGTCAAGGATCAGGATGACGCGCCACTCTTCCGGAAACGGCAATCGCGCCACGACCGGCGGCGGCCTGCCGCTGTCGTCCTTGCCTGCGTCGACAATGACGCCACCGCGTTCGAAACTGGCGATGCCGATGCCGGATCGGCCGCCGCGCTCGAGCAGGGTCGCGTCGCCCCCGATATCGAGAGGCAGGTTGTGGAGCGTGCGCAGCGCCGAGGCGACGGCAAGGGCGATCTGCGTGCCAGAACCCAGGCCGGCATGGCTCGGGATCGACTGTTCGACCACCAGACGGTGCTGGCCGCGAATGCCAAGATGGCTGCAGAGCGTCGACAAATGCTCGCCGGCGCGCCGGCTCTCCGGGCCTTCGACCACGGTTTCGCTGGATCGCGACAGGGTGACGACGGTTTCGGGTTCGCCCAATGGAAGCCCGACGCTGCCAAAGCGACGTCCGGTATCGCCGCTGAGATCGAGGAAGCCAAGATGCAGGCGGGCGGGCACTCGTATGGTAACAGAATTCGACATCTACCCCCCGATGGGTGCATCATAGACGCATCATGGAAGTTTAGGTGCCCGTCGCCATGATAGCTGTTTTCGTCGAAGGGGCAAGCCGGAGAGAGCATTCGTTTTATCTGTTTTGGCCCGGGCGCGAAGACAGACCGGGTAAGTCGCGGAGGTCGAGATGAACGAGACAGCTAAGGAAAAGGTCTATTCGGAAGCCGAGATTGCCGCTCGGCTCGAGAAGGAGCTGCCGAAATGGCGCTACGAGAACGGCTGGATCCGGCGCAAATACAAGACCCACAGCTGGAAATCGACACTGATGGTCATCAACACGGTCGGCCATCTCGCCGAGGCGGCGTGGCACCATCCCGACATCACGGCGTCCTATGCCTGGGTCGAGGTGCGCCTGATGAACCACGCAGCGAAGGGCATCACCGACAAAGACTTCGAGCTGGCCAAAAAGATCGAGGATGTCGTCCAGTGGCAGCCGGCCAAGGAAGGCGGCGCGCTGGAAGGCACTCCGCCGACCGATCAGCGCTTCGCTTACATCAAATATGATTAAGCGCGGTCGGAATTTGTTGATGGCGTAAGAAAACATTCGCTAATCTGCGGACAGGCGGGGTTCACGGCCAATCCAGTTTCGTCTAGGATCAAGCCGGCACCAGAAAGTAGCGTAGTGAATGGCGGTTGCTTGGATCGGCAATCGGGAAACGCTGGTCGAGCGCGCAGCTGCACATGCCGGCGCGCTGTTGGGGTCGAGCCGGTGCCCGGTTTTCAGCTTGGATACGGATATACACGGCACCAGGGCGGCGATCGCGCTGGCTGAGCGGGTTGGCGCGACATACGATCATGCCAACGGTGCGGCAGTTTCCCGGGAGACCGCGCTTTTTACCGACAAAGGCGCGATGACCGTTGCGCCCGGCGAGACGCGCCGGCGCGCCGATGTCGTGGTGATTGTCGGCGAACTCCCGCAAATCCATCATGAATTTGTCGGCGAACTCTCAGCCACGGTTCCCGATCTCTCGGCCCCCGATCTCTCGGCCAGGAATCAACGCGAATTCTTTCTGGTCGGGTCGAACGGGGCGTCTGCGCCGCCGTTGAGCAACGGGCGGACGGCGACGCTCCTGTCCTGCGGCGCTGAGGACGCGGTGCAGGGGGCGTCTGACATCGCAACCGGTGTCGAATTTCGACGATTTCGCCAAAGCCCTGGAGGCTGCGCATTTTCCCGTCTTCCTGTTTTCAGGCGACGCAACCGAAGGGCTGGCGCTGGAGATGCTGCAAGGACTGATCACTGATCTCAACCGCAAATCACGCGCATCCGGCCTTCATCTGCCGGCAAGCGAAAACGGATGGGGTAGCGCGCTCGCCTCGACCTGGATGACGGGTTTTCCGCTGCGCACCGGCTTCGTGCGCGGCGTCCCGGAATTCGATCCCTGGCGTTACGATGTCGAGCGCATGATCGCTGCCGGCGAAGCCGACCTGCACCTGCGGATATCTTCCTCAATTGTCCAGCCGCAGAAGAAGCAGAAGAAAAAGAACCGCATGGCGCTGATTGCGCTGGCGAAAACGCAGGAGCCGGTCGCGGGCGCTGCGGTCACCATCGCCATCGGCGAAGCGGGCGTCGATTACGAGGCGGTGGTCTATTCCAGCCGCACCGGTTCGCTAAGGTCGATCGATGCGCGAGCGGCGTCCGAACTGCCCTCCGCTGCGACTGTTATCCGCCTGGTCGCCAGTCACGTCTCCGCCGAGGCCGCGTTGCCATGCTGACGAAAATTGCGGGCGGCGACATCATCGATCCCGTCAACGGCCGTCTTGGCAAGGGCGACCTCTGGATCAGGGACGACAAGATCGTTGCGGCGCCGGCGGGGGGCGCTGCCGAACGGACCATCGACGCTGCCGGCTGCATCGTCATGGCGGGCGCCATCGACATCCATTCCCATATCGGCGGCGGCAACGTGAATACGGCACGGCTGCTCTTGCCCGAGCAGCATGCCGCGCATCAGGCGCGGCCGGCGACGACGCCGCTCTCGAACGCCGGCTGGTCGACCTTCCAGACCGGCTGCCTCTACGCCAAGATGGGTTTCACCACGGTCGTCGAGCCGGCGATGTCGCCGGGAGCCGCACTTCACACTCATCTCGAACTGGCCGACATCCCGATTATCGACAAGGCGACGCTCGCCATTCTCGGCAACGACGATTTCCTGCTGTCAATGATCCGCGACGACGCTCCCCCAACGATGATCGAGGACTATGTCGCCTGGACGGTCGCCTCAACACGGGCGCTTGGGGTCAAGGTGATCAACGCCGGCGCGGCGGCCGCCTTCAAGGAGAACGTCCGCACCTTCTCGCTGGACGATGTGGTGCCTTCCTATGGCGTCAGCTCGCGCAAGATCGTCAAGACGCTACAGGCGGCCCTCGACAGCCTTGGCGTCCCGCATCCTCTGCATGTCCATTGCAACAATCTGGGCAGCCCCGGATCGGCGGACACGGCGGCCGCGACGATCGCGGCGGCGGAAGGACTGCCGATGCACCTCGCCCATCTCCAGTTCTATGGCTACGGCACGGAAGGCAAGCGCAGGTTTTCCTCGGCCGCGGCGCGTCTTGCCGAACTGGTCAATGCGACGCCGGAGGTCACCATCGACATCGGCCAGGTGATGTTCGGCCAGACGGTCACTGTCTCCTCCGACGTCATGCGGCAGTTTTCGGCGCGTGGCAGTGCGAGCCCGAAGAAATCCGTCATTCATGACGGTGACGGCAATGGCGGCGGCATCGTGCCCTACAGCTATGGCAAGGATTTCTATGGCGCGATGCAGTGGGCGATCGGGCTCGAGCTTTTTCTCCTGATCGACGATCCCTGGCGTGTCTTCTTCACCACGGATCATCCGAACGGCGCGCCGTTTACCGTCTACCCGGCTCTGTTCGAGCTGCTGATGAGCAGGCAAGCGCGCACCGAAATGATTGCCGGACTTCCAAGATCCGCCATGGCGCTCTCCACCCTGGCTGCTATCGACCGCGAATACACGTTCGAGGAAATTGCCATCATGACGCGTGCGGCCCCAGCCAAGCTGCTCGGGCTGACCGACCGTGGCCATCTCGGCGCCGGCGCCATAGCCGACATCGCTGTCTACCGCAGGGACGGGAGTATCGCGAAAATGCTGGGGCAGGCGGCGTATGTCTTCAAGGATGGCGATCTCGTCGTGCAAGACGGAGAGATCACCCACTACCGCTGGGGCAAGGCGCTCAGGCTCAATCCGTCGCCGGACAAGGCGATGGTGCGGCGCCTGGAGGACTATCACCAGCAGCGCTATGGCCTATCGCTGGACTGGTTCAATTTCCCAGATTCCGCGATTGCGCGCGAACAGCCGTTCGGCGAGGTAGCATGCCGAATGTGAGCGTAAATGGCATAGTGATCGACGATACCTTTGCCGAGGCCTTCGGCATGCGCGCGACCGCCATCATCATCACCGCGCCGAACCGGAAATGGGCGCGCCAGGCGGCGATCACCATGACCGGCTTTGCCACCTCGGTGATCGGCTGCGGCTGCGAAGCGGCAATCGATGTCGAATTGCCGCCATCGGCCACACCGGATGGCCGGCCCGGCTGCCGCGTGATGATCTTCGCGATGGGGACCGACGAACTGCAGAAACAACTGCTCAATCGCGTCGGCCAGTGTGTTTTGACCTCGCCGGGTTCCGCCTGCTTCGCCGGACTGGAGGGCAGCGCCGAGTTGAAGCTCGGTTCGGCGCTGCGTTATTTCGGCGACGGCTGGCAGATCTCCAAGAAAATCGGCGGCAGGCATTTTTGGCGCGTTCCCGTCATGGATGGCGAATTCCTGTGCGAAGCGACGACCGGGCTGACGAAGGGTGCCGTTGGCGGCGGCAATTTCTTCGTCA
The DNA here is from genome assembly GCF_055811555.1 of Mesorhizobium sp. WSM4813. Lineage (NCBI taxonomy): Bacteria > Pseudomonadati > Pseudomonadota > Alphaproteobacteria > Hyphomicrobiales > Phyllobacteriaceae > Mesorhizobium > Mesorhizobium sp. WSM4813. The sequence goes on along the minus strand of NZ_JBVVQU010000043.1, from coordinate 19,501 downwards.
TGGCTGAAAGCAGCGCCAAGGCCTTGGTTGCCGCCGAGGCCGCGGTTGCCGCGATAGGCCTGGTGCCGGGCGCGATCGTGCCGTTTCCGGGCGGCATCGCCCGTTCGGGTTCCAAGATCGGCGGTAAATACAAGGGCATGATCGCCTCGGCCAACGAAGCCTACGCGCCGACACTGCGCGGTGTCGTCAGGAGTGAGCTTGGTGCCGACATCAATGCCGTCCTGGAAATCGTCATCGACGGCGAGACCAACGATGCCGTTGCCGCCGCGATGAAGGCCGGCATCAAGGCGGTCCTCGAGCTTGGGCCGCAGCGAGGCGCGGTTCGCATAAGCGCCGGCAATTACGGCGGCAAGCTCGGCAAGTTCATCTATTCGCTGAAGGATATGCTGCCGTGAACGCGCTGACCTTCACCCTTGTCGCAGAGCCGCCCGAGCGCCTTGACCTGTCGCCGCTGACGCCGGAGCGGCTTGCCGGGATGGAAAGGCGCGCTATCGAAAAAATCCAGATCGGCATGTCGAAGCATGGATCGAAGGTCGGCGATATCTTTCGCGTCGCCGGCAACGATCCGCTGGACATCGTGTTCGAAGGTGGAAGCACGCGCCTCGACCGCGTGGCGGAAGGCATGCGGGGCGGTTCGGTTCGTGTCGTCGGTAATGCCGGCGCCCAGGCCGGGCGTGCCGTGCGCGGCGGCAAGCTCACGGTCGAAGGCAATGCGGGCCCGCACGCCGGCTCCGGCATGCGCGGCGGCAGGCTTGAAATAACAGGCAACGCCGGTGATCACCTTGGCGCGCCGCTCGCCGGAGAACTGGCCGGCATGAATGGCGGCGTGCTGATCGTCAAAGGCAAAGCGGGCGCCTTTGCCGCCGACCGGATGCGGCGCGGCCTGATCGCGGTGCTGAAAGGCTCAGGCGACAATGCCGGCAGCCGCATGATCGCCGGGACGCTGGTGGTGGCCGGCGGCACCGGAGAGATGCCCGGCTATCTGATGCGTCGCGGTTCGATCCTGCTCGATCGCGCGCCGAAGAGCCTGTCGCCGAGTTTCGTCGAATGCGGCGCGCCAGAGAGCGTTTTCGCCGCCGTCATCGATCGCCATCTGATCGCCGAGGGTATTTTGAAACGGCCGCTGCTGGGCAATGCGCCGCAAAAATATGGCGGTGACAACGCGGTGCTCGGAATGGGTGAGGTTCTTTTCCCTCGCTGAGGGGCACTTCTGCGGGGAGGGTCAACGGTCGTCGTTGGCAATCAGTTTCGTCAGGCAATCACCCGCCTGGCTCTCAGGCACGCCGAGATCTCTGACACTGTCCATGTGGTTGCGGTTCGCGAGAACAAGCGACGTTACCGGCGAGCCCTGCTGCAGCAGGTTCTCTTTGAATCGATCTGCTTGCTGATGGAAGGGCGGCGTCTCATTAGCTCCGACCAGAACCGTCGCCTTGGTTTGAGGATCATGCCGATAGGCAAGAGGTGTAAACATGGCGACTTCCTCATCGGTGATTCCAATCTCGTTGGCGAGAAAGGAGTTCTGGAGCGGTTTCAAATCGTAGAGCCCGCCGAGCAGAAGAGCTGCCCGGACATTCGAGGGGGTATTCTCGCTGTTGAACAGAAACGTTGAAAGATGTGCTCCGGCCGAATGACCGCTGACAGTCAGTCCTGCAGGGTTTCCGCCATGGCCGGCAATATGGGCCAGAACCCACTGCTTGGCGCGGCGCACCTGGTCGACGATCGTAGCCATTCTGACCTTGGGCATCAGAGCATAGTCGACGATGACGGCAATCGCACCCGCCTTGGTAATCGTCGTCGCGACGTATGAGTAGTCGCGCTTGGAGAACATTCTCCAGTAGCCGCCATGGATAAACATGTGCACCGGCAGGCCGCTTCTTTTGCCCGAGGGAAAGAACAGGTCGATGGTTTCGGTCTGATCCGGCCCATAGGCAACGTCCGCAGTCATTGGAATGGTTGCGCGGACAGCCTCGCTGCGGTGAACGATGTCCTGCACGATTTTGTCAAAATCCGCGACGTGGTCGCGGATGCGAAACGGATCGCTTTGCACTCTTCCTCCGCTCAGATGCTGATGGCGAGGTATTTCGCCTCCATGAACTCGGCAATGCCGTGATGCTGGCCGCCCTCGCGGCCGAGGCCGCTCTGCTTGACCCCACCGAAGGGTGCTGCCGGATCGGACATCAAGCCGCGGTTGAGAGCGATCATCCCGGCTTCGATCTTGGATGCCACCCGCATTCCACGCGCAAGATCGCGCGTGTAGATATAGGCGGCAAGACCGTATTCGGTGTCGTTGGCGCGCGTGATGATTTCGGCTTCCGTTTCGAATTTCGAGATCGGCGCCACCGGCCCAAAAATTTCCTCGTGCGCCATCTCCGCCTCGGCCGGGACGTCGCAGAGCACGGTCGGTGGATAGTAGTATCCCGTTCCCGAGCCTGCCTTGCCCCCGCACAGCACCCGTGCGCCACGGGCGACAGCATCGTTGACCAGACGGTCGATCTTGTCGACGGCCTTCCTGGTGATCATCGGCCCGCACTCCGTGGCCGCGTCCGTACCAGCGCCGATCTTGAGTGCCGACATCCGCCTGGCGAGGCTTTCGCCAAAGGCATCGTAAACGCCAGACTGGACATAGATGCGGTTTGCAGCCGTGCAGGCCTCGCCGGCGTTGCGCATCTTCGCCACCATCGCCCCATCGATCGCCGCGTCGAGATCCGCGTCATCGAACACAAGAAATGGCGCGTTGCCGCCAAGTTCCATCGAACACGAAACCACGTGCTTGGCGGCCTCGGCCAGCAGAACGCGCCCGACGGAAGTCGAGCCGGTAAAGGAGAGTTTTCGCACCCGCGGGTCGGCTAGCATCGCGGCCGTCACCGGGCCGGGCTTGGAAGTTGTCAGGACGTTCACCACACCTGGCGGAACGCCTGCTTCCTCATAGAGTGCGGCAAGCGCGTAAGCGGTAAGCGGGGTTTCACTGGCCGGCTTGAGGATGACCGTGCATCCTGCGGCGAGTGCTGGCGCGATCTTGCGCGTTGCCATGGCAGCAGGAAAATTCCAGGGTGTGAGAAGGATACAGATGCCGATCGGTTCGTAATCAACCACGATGCGGTTGGTGCCGGAAGGCGCAATCCCGAACTCACCGGTGATGCGAACGGCTTCCTCGGCATTCCAGCGAAAGAATTCCGCAGCATAGGCGATCTCGCCTCGCGCGTCCCGGAGTGCCTTGCCGTTTTCCAGCGAGATCAGCGTTGCCAGCGTCTCGGAACGTTGCGTCATCAGCTCGAAGCAACGTCTGAGGATTTCGGAACGCTTGCGGGGCGCCGTTGTGCGCCAGCCATCGGCGGCCTTGGCCGCAGCCTCCACGGCGGCCGCGGCATCTTCGATCGTCGCATCGGGAACCGCGGCGATCACCGCTTCCGTGGAAGGGTCCACGACCTGGATTTCCCTGCCGTCGGCGGATTGCCTCCATTGGCCGCCGATATACAAGCCGTGGGAGAATCTATGGAAGTCGGCAGTGTCCTGATCGTCCTCCAGCACCTGATGAGATATGTTCATCGCCTGCTCCTCGATTGCTCACATGACACAGGTGGCGAGGTCGCCATCATAGGCAGCCTGGATCAGGCCCCGCATGGCTGCCAGATCGAATGGACGCGGATTGTTCTTGATGAGACGGTCAATGCCGAGCGCCTGTTCGGCCGTCCAATCGAGCTTGTCGGCGGGAAGCCCGAGCTTGGCCAGCGTAGGCGTGATCCCGATTGCTCCAAACAGCCGGCCGATCTCGTCGATTGTCGCGTCGGCCATCTCACCGGCACTCCGGTCCTTCCCGTCGAGACCAAGGGCAAGACCGATCTCGGTCATCTCGGCGGCAGCGGCGGCCCGGTTGTACTTCATGACATACGGCAACATGGTGGCGACACCCAGCCCGTGAGCGGTGTGGGTAAGGGCGCCGACCGGATATTGCACCGCGTGCGCCGCCGCCGTTCCGGCCGTACCGAACGCGCAGCCGGCTGCGAGCGCGCCCATCATCACATCGGCCCGAGCGTCCTCGTCGTCGGGGTCGCGGTAGGCCTTCTCGAGACTGCGGCCAAGCAGCTTGATCGCGAGCAGCGCAAAATGATCGGTCAGCGCGCTTTTTCCGATGAAGACATGCTGTTGCGGCAGGCTGGGGTCAGTGCCGCGCCTGACGGCGGTAAAAGCCTCGATCGCATGTGTCAGCGCGTCTGCGCCCGCGATCGCCGTCAGCCCCGGGGGACATGTCATCGTCAGTTCCGGGTCGCAGATGGCGGCTGCCGCGATCAGATGCGGGCTGGAGATGCCGACCTTCAAGGTGCGATCCGGATCGGAGATCACCGCGACAGGGGTCACTTCCGAGCCCGTGCCGGCTGTTGTCGGCACCGCGATCAACGGCAGCGTCGGACCAGGCACCTTGAACTCGCCATAGTAGTCCTGGAGCAGGCCGCCGTGACTGATGAGCAACGCGGCGCATTTGGCCATGTCGAGGCAACTGCCGCCGCCGATGCCGATCACCATGTCCGGCGCAAACTTTCGCGCCTCCTCGACGCAGACGGCAACGGTGTCTCGGGGGACGTCGGGCAGCACACGGTCGTGCACCAGCACATCGATCGATGCGCCATCGAGCGCCGCCATGATCTCTGCGAAGGCGAAAGTTGCGGCAAAACGCTCGTCCGTACAGACGAGAGCGCGACAGCCCAGCCTGGCCGCAACGGTTGGAATGACATAGCGCTGGCCCTTCCCGAAGAGGATTTCACGCGGCAGCCTTACGGCCGCGAAAAGGCTCATGTTCTGCGTCCCTCAATGATGTTGGGAGTGGAAAGCGAAAGCTCGGCGAGCTCGGCCCTAGGGAATCCTCTATTAAATCGTATAGGATATAGGATTGCATTGGGCGAAGCATCGTGCTAGCCAGTGATCCTGTCAAGAGGCAAAGATGCAGGTCACAAACTTAAGCGATGCCCGAGAAGTCAATCCCGCCGGCGGACGCATCCAGCGATCTAACAGCCTGGTGGAGGACGTGTATGAAGCGATCTTCGCGCAACTCATGTCGCTGAAGATCGCGCCAGGCTCGCGGATCACCGTCGACAGTCTGGTCAAGGAGCTCGAAGTATCCCACACGCCAATCCGTGAAGCGCTTGGCCGCCTTGAAGGCGAAGGCCTTGTGCTGAAGACACATTTGATCGGCTACCGGGCCGCCCCCCAGATAACCAAGCGCCGATTTGACGAACTCTATGAGCTTCGCCTGCTGCTCGAGCCGCATGGGGCGGCCAAAGCAGCCGCATTGATGGATGAGACGAAACTTGCGGTGCTTCGGGAGTCCGCAGGGGGCATGGCGCGCCGCGAAGGCAAGGATGAACGCCTGCGTTACTCCAACTTTGCGCGGCAGGACGCCATTTTCCACGATAGGATCATGGAATTTGCAAACAATGATCTCGTGCGCGAGACTCTCGCGTTCCAGCATACGCACTTCCACATCTTCCGCCTGATGTTCCATTCGCGCGTTACCGAAGAAGCGCTCGACGAGCATGAGGCCATCCTGGCCGCCTTCGCCGCCTCCGACCCCGCTGCGGCGGAACAGGCGATGCGCCGTCATATCGAGCATTCTCGTGATCGTTTGTTGCTGGCGTTCGATTGAGACTGTCACGATGTCCATCACCGTCCACATCGGGAGCGGCGCCGTCAATCTGGATGCATTGTTGATCGAGCAAGCAAACGCCCGGGACATCCCGCATCCCCTTTTCTGAGACCCGCGCCGCCGGGAGAGCGCAATGCCCGCCCGCCTTCCATTTACAGAACCCTTCCATCCACAAACGAGGAAACCGACCATGCCAGGCAAGAAAATACTGATGTTGACCGGTGAGTTTACCGAAGAATATGAGATCTTCGTCTATCAGCAGGCGATGGAGGCCGTCGGCCACATCGTCCACGTTGTCTGCCCTGACAAGAACGCTGGAGACCTGATCAAGACGTCACTGCACGATTTCGAAGGTGACCAAACCTACACCGAAAAGCCCGGCCACTATGCTTTGATGAACAAGACCTTTTCGGAGGCGGAGAAACAGCTCGACCAGTATCACGCCGTGTATTGCGCGGGCGGTCGTGGCCCCGAGTACATCCGCACGGATAAACGCGTGCAGGCAATCGTCCGCCATTTCCACGAAAACAAGAAGCCGATCTTTACGATCTGCCATGGCGTCCAGATCCTGATCGCGGTCGACGGCGTCGTGCGTGGCAAGAAAGTAGGTGCGCTGGCTGCCTGCGAGCCGGAAGTGACCCTCGCCGGTGGAACCTATATCGACCTGTCCCCGACTGAGGCCTATGTCGACGGAACGATGGTCTCGGCAAAGGGCTGGACCGCACTTGCCGCGTTCATCCGCGAGTGCCTGAAGGTGCTGGGAACGGAAATCCGCCACAACTGAGACAATCGTCCGATGCACTCCAGACGGGATGCGTCGTGATTGCCAAGTCTGTCGCTGCAGGCACGGCTCCACAGGCCTGAGATGCGTCACGGCTGCGTCGGCTGCGTGGCGGCCGCCAGTGCGTCGAGGTCGTCGTAGAGCGCCTGGCTGTGAAGGTAGAGCCGGTCGAAAACGGGTTGGGTGCGCCTGTAGGTCTCGGCCCATCTGGGGTCCGGCAGGATTTCGGCGCCGTAGCTCACAAAGCGCTCGGCCGCCTGTTCGACGCGCGAGAAGCGGCCGGTCGCCGTCGCGGCCATCGCGGCACAGCCGACAATGCCGCATTCAGGCTCCCGCGGAACCAGGATCGGAATGTTGAAGGCACTCGCCTTGATCTTCAACCAGAGTTCGGCGCGCGCCCCGCCACCCGCGGCGACAACGCGCTCCAGCGGCTTGTTCGACGCGTGTTCCATGATGCGGATGTGGCGCGTCATGGCAAAGGCGATGCCTTCCAGGATCGAGCGGTGCAGATGCTCCATGCCATGCGCGGCGCCCAGTCCGAAGAACTGTGCGCGCGCGTTGCGGTGGCGCCCCAGGCGCTCGCCGGTGAGAAAGGGCATGAAGAGCAGTGCGTCGCAACCGGCTGGTGCCTCGGCGGCGCGGGCGACGATCTCGTCATAGGACAGCGCGTTGCCGTGAAAGGCGCGGCGTGCCCAGCGCATGCCGTCGCCGCCAGTCTCCAGCAGCACGAACTGCGCCCAGTTGCCTTCGATCGTCGCAACGTTCGAGATTTCCGGATCTAGCAGCGGCTTCTCCGCGATCGCCGTAATGATGGCGCCCGTGCCGGTGCTGTCGGAACCCATACCCGGGCGACAGGCGCCTGAACCGAGCAATGCCACCGGGTAGTCGGCGCCACCGACGAGCACGGGTGTTCCAGAGCGCAGGCCGGTGTCGCGAGCCGCCTGTTCGGTGACGTGGCCGAGGATATCCAGCGGGTTGCGGATCGGTGGCAGCTTGGCGGCGTCAAGACCCACGCGCTTGATCATCACCGGCGACCATTCAAGCCGCTCCGGGTTCATCAGGAAGCTGCAGGACGCGTCGCCAGTATCCATAGCAATCTCGCCGGTCAGCCGGTAGTTGATGTAATCCTTCGGCATGATGGCGACTGCGCTGCGGGCGTATGCGGCGGGATTGTTGTCTCGAATCCATTGCAGTTTGAAGCCCGGCCATGCCGGGGTCGGCGTGTTGCCGCTTTCGGGCAGGTAGCTGTCCGGCTCGTTGGCTTCCTCGAAGCGACGTACGAGATCGATGGTGCGCTTGTCGTTCCAGAGCGGTGCTGTGTCGCGAACCAGCGCTCCGTGCGCGTCGAGCAGGACCAGCCCGTGCATCTGCCCGCAGACGCAGATGGCGGAGATGTGTTCGCGGGCGCCATCGACGCGGTCCAGCACCGTCTTGACGCTAGCTCGCGCACCCTCCCACCAGTCGACCGGCCGCTGTTCGGCCCAGCCGAATTCCGGCACGATCTGGTTGTGCTCTCGCGATGCAAGTTCAAGGATCTTGCCGGTGACATCGATCAGTGCGGCGCGGACGCTGCCGGTGCCGACATCGATGGCGAGGAAAAGCTCGCCGCTCATTTCGAGAGAGTCCTCAGATGGCCAAACATGTGATCCTCTGTCTATCGATCAGAGCGAGCGCGGCGCGACGAGAATGGGTTCACGGCATTAGCCTTTGGCCGCTTCGATGGCGATGCGCGAAATCTCGTCGAAATCCGGGCCCGACACCGGGATCGCGATGTCGAACACCTCTGCGATCACCTGCGTCCAGCCATGCAGGAAATACGTCCAACCGTCCTCGATCTGCAACTGCTGTCGGGCCTGCTGCCGCCTTGCCTGCTCGAGGAAGATCAGGTCGCCGCGATAATTGAGGTCCCAGGCAATGCCGCGCTTGGGGAACACGCCGTCATCGCTAATCGGCGAGCCTGGGGCGTCCTTGCCAAGTCCCGTCGCGTTGATCACCAGCGAGCCGGGTTTCAGCGCCGCCAACGTCTCGTCATTGATCCCGGGCCGGTCTGCCAGGACATACTCGATCTCGACCGTCGACATCATGTCTCTGTGGATGCGCTCGATTTCGTCGAGACGCGGCTGCGAACGGTCGGTGACAATTATGCGCCAAGGTGCGTCGGCGCCACGTTCCTTGCGCATCAGGTGCCAGGTGATCGCAATCGTCGATCCGCCGGCGCCCATCGACAGGACTTCCGCGCCGGTGTCCGCGAAGTATCCCGCCGGGATGAAACCGTCTATCGCAAGGCCCGAAGAGATCGGATCCTTGGCATGGCAGATGAGCTTGCCGCCCCGCTTCGACAGGCAGCTGGTCTCGTGCATCAGGCGAGCGTGCGGATCGATGACATCGAACAGATCGCGCGTTGCGTTGAAGAGATCGATCTTGTGGGTGGTGACGAGCGCGCCAAGCGACAGCGGGTCGGATTTTATGAAGGAGACGACCTCACGGTAGGCCTCCGGATCGGCATGGAGTGGAAAGTCGATGCCCTTGAGAACCGCATCCTTTAGCCCGAGGTGGCGCGCCCATGCCGGGAAAACCCGCATGATCGAACTGCTCGTCGTCGTCACGCCGATAAAATAGAATGTCGGCTGGGTAGCCGGCCGGTAGCGGCTCATTCGCCACTCTCCCGGATTTTCTCCGCGCGCAGTTCAGCACTGCGAAGTAAAGCAGCGATCTCGAAGCGAGCGTTCATGCCGACACCGGGCGGGATCGCAGCCCATAGAGGGCGGAGATCAGCTTTGCGTCACGCGGTCGCCAATCCGGGTTGTCGACTTGCCTCCAGCCTCCATCGCCGGCGACCACACGCGAGCGCATCCCTCCCGATCTCGCGATGATCTCGTAGTCCTGCCCTGAATCGGCGGGGTAGCAGAACAGCATCACCAGATCGTCGTCTCCGACATTGATCGAGCGGTGGATCCAGAACGGCGGAACGTAACAGACGGTCTGCGCGTCGACCGGCACGATGCGAACCTCGCCCTCCGGTGATTCCATCAGCATGAGACCGTGCCCTTTCTGGCCATAGTAGACCTCGGGCCGGTCTGCCTGCTTGTGGATATGACCGCGCGTCATGAAATACTCGTCGCCGACTTTGCCGGGCGCCATGCGCGTGACGCCGAAAATCAGGTCGCCCGACTGCTCGGTCGGCCGGAACTCGGAGACTTCGTAGGCGATGCGCTCGCCCCATGTCGCGCGCATGGCTTCGAACGTCGCGGCGTCGGCGTAGAGCCCGTCCAGATCGCGGAAGCGCTTCTGGTAGCTGCCGGTTGCATTTGCCATCGCACCGGTCGACAGGTCGACCTTGCATCCAATGGGCTCAAACAATCTCGTCAAAGGACTGCCTCATATTGCATTGCATGTGGCATCGGCGCTGATCTGGCCCGCACCTCCTGATTTCAACAATAACCACACTTGCTTTGCAGGGCTCGATTTGCTCTCCCTATGCAGACCAGCCTGGAGGTTGCTGGATTATGGCAGATTTCGACCACGAAGCACACGACGGTAGGTTGGCCGTTGTCGTCATGCCGCATCCGCTGCCTTAAGCAATCCGAGAGAACCGCCTTGCTCCTCCAAGTCGCCTTTGACAAGCCTGAACACCTGGCTCTGCTACCGCAGATGAAGGAATTTGCCGACATTATCGAGATCGGCACGCCGTTGCTGAAACGCCTCGGCCTCTCAGCCATCGCCACGGCGCGCGAGCTCTGCCCGGAAGTCATGGTGTTGGCTGATACCAAAACCGTCGACGGCGGCCAGTTCGAGGCTGATATGGTATTCGGCGCCGGTGCCGCATTCATGACGGTGCTGTCGTGTGCTTCGTCCGCCACGCATGAGGCGGTCGGAAAACGTGCCGCCGCCTTCGGCGCGACGGTTGTCGTCGACACCATCACCGAGGCGGGCAAGGCAGAATTGCTTCCCTTGAATGCTGTCTTCCCCGAAAGCTTCGGTTACGTCGCGGTCCACTCGCCAACTGATGCGCGGCTGGCGGGCGACACCTCCACCTCACATATCGAAGCCGTGCCGGAAGATGCACGATCGCGGCTTTCTGGTTTCGCTCGCCGGCGGGATCGGGCCCGACTCGCTGGAAGCGGTGATCGCAGTCGAGCCCGAAATCCTCGTGGTTGGCAGCGCCATTACAGAATCCGCAAGCCCGAAAAGAGGTAGCACGATGGATTCGCGACAGATTGCCCAATCCAGGCCGTGGCTGGCCGTCGGACAGGAGATAGCCGACCTTCTTGGCCGGATCGACATCGACGCTTTTGCAAGGCTGGTGCAGGCGTTCGATGACCCCGGTCAGCGATGGTTCTTTTCCGGGCAGGGACGTTCCGGCCTTGTCGCGCAGATGGGTGCGATGCGCTTCATGCATCTTGGCCGAACGGTGCATTTCGTCGGTGAGGTATCGGCGCCATCGATCCGCAAGGGCGATGCGCTGCTGATCATCTCCGGCTCTGGGGAGACGCCGGTCAGTACAGGCTTTGCCCGCATCGCTAAGGCGGAGGGCGCCAAGGTCGTTACGCTGACGCATAAGCCGGCCGGGACCCTGGCCGGCATTGCCGATGTTACGCTGCATGTACCTGTCGAGAAATCGGAACAGTTTGGCGGCAGCCTGTTCGAGCAATCCTGCCTGATCCTGCTCGACAGCATTGTGCTCGGCCTGGCGCAGCAAATCCCCGACGCGCACAGACTGATGTTGTACCGCCACACCAACTTGCAGTGACTGCGCAGCCTTGGTCACGCCCGAGGCATGCTTTTGGCGTAGCCGGGAAGCCCCCTGGGCACGTCATCTTCCGTTGCGGCAAGGCACTGGACTCGCTGCGCGATGCCGATATTGTGCTAGAGGAGCGTTGGTGCCGTGCTCTGGCGACGGCAACCGACGGGGAGATACCGGCAGCTGGTTCGCAGGAACAAGTCCCGGTCAACACGGGAGGAAGTCTGATGAGAATTGGGGTCTTTCTGGCCGGCTTTTCGGCTTTTGCCGCGCTGGTTGGCGCGCCTGCTTTTGCGCAGGACAAGCCGTTTGCGGGAGTTACCGTGAACGTCATTACGCAGACCGGTGCGATTCAGGAGCCTCTACAGAGGCGCGCGCCCGAGTTCGAAGCGCTCACCGGCGCCAAGATCAATGTCATCGCGGTGCCCTTCTCGGATCTCTATCAAAAGATCCTCACCGACTGGGCGAGCGGCACCAACTCGGTCGACGCTGGCGTGTTCGCCCCGCAATGGATGGTCGACTACATCGCCGGCGGCTACCTCGAGGACCTGACGCCGCGGGTCGAGGCCGACAAGGACATCCAGCAGGAGGATGTCGGCGCGTTCTTCCGGGACTTCTCCGAGAAGTACAGCGGCAAGACCTACATGATCACGCTCGATGGCGACTTCCATATGATGTACTACCGCAAGGACGTGCTGGAAGCGGCCGGCCTGGCGGTGCCGAAAACCTGGGACGAGTATCTCGAAGTCGCCAAGGCCACGCATGGCAAGGACATGAGCGGCGATGGCACGCCGGATTTCGGCTCGTGCATCGCCAAGAAACGCAACGCGCAGAGCTACTGGTTCGTCACCGATGTGGTCGGCTCGATGACCCAGTCCAAGGGAACCAGCCAGGGCACTTTCTTCAACACTAAGGACATGACGCCGCTCGTCAACAACGAAGCCTTCCGCAAGGCGCTCGACTTCCTGTCTGAATCGACCAAATACGGCCCGCCGGACGAGCTGAACCTCGATGTCAGCGACACAAGGCCGCTCTTCGCTTCCGGCCGCTGTGCGCTGAACCTCGACTGGGGTGATGTCGGCACGATCTCGATCGATCCGAAGCAGTCCAAGGTGATGGGCAAATGGGGCGCGGCGATCATGCCCGGATCCAAGGAGGTCCTGAACTGGGACACCGGCAAGCTAGAGGCCTGCACAGCCGATAACTGCCCGCACGCGATCGATGGCGTGAACCATGCACCATTCGCCGCCTTTGGCGGCTGGGGCGGCGGCATCAACGCGGCGGCCGATCCAAAGGTAAAGGACGCCGCCTACGCCTATTTCTCGTTCATGACGCAGCCGGCACAGTCGAACGCCGACGTCACCGTCGGCGGCACCGGCTTTAACCCGTACCGCACCTCACAACTCAGCTACAGCGACCTTTGGAAGAAGGCCGGCATGAGCGAGGAGGAGGCCAACGTCTACCTGGGCGCGATCAACGACAGCATGAGCAGCCCGAACATGATCCTCGACCTGCGCATCCCACAAAATCAGAAGTATCAGCAGGTCGTGCTCGACGAGGCGGTGTCGCGCTTCCTCGCCGGCGAAATCGACAAGGAGGCGACCGTCGCGGCGGTCGAGGAAGGCTGGAATGAGCTGAACGAAGAGATTGGCAAAGACGAGCAGCTCAAACTTTACAAGGCGACTATCGGCGCCAAATAGGCGTCAAGCAATCGGCCCGGCGTGGCATCGGTCCGCGCCGGGTCTCATGCCTGCCCCACTTTCCCGGGTTATGATGACCGCAACCGACACTATGCCAGAAGCTGCCGACCGTCGCAGCTGGGCCGAATGGCTGGACGGTCACTCCGGCCGGATCATGGTGTTGCCAGCCGTCGTCGTGCTCCTCTGCTTCGCGATTTTTCCACTCATCATCTCGGCCTATCTCGCGCTTTCGCGCTTTGCGCTCGCGTCGGGCGGATTCACGCTGAAATTCATCGGACTTTTGAACTTCCGCAAGCTGCTGGTCGGCTCGCAGCAGTATCACCTGCTCGGCAAATTCGGCACGTTCGGTTTTGTCCAATGGGCTTTGCTGGCGTTGATCGCGGCAGCGCTGCTGTTTCTTCTCGCCCGCTATCTCCGGCGTGGCCGGCCGTCCATCGCCGGCATGGTTGGTCGCCTTGTCGCGACGGCAATGGCCATGGGGCTGGCGGTGCTTGCACTGGCCACCATGGCGCCGGGCGGCGTGCCAGGGACTGTCGTCAACACGCTTCTCTACGTGTTCGTCGGCGTGTCCGTGCAGTTCGCACTGGGGCTCGGCCTCGCGCTCCTTTGCGGCCAGCCGATCCGCGGCCGGAATTTCTTTCGCGTCCTGTTCTTCATCCCGCTGATGGTAACCCCGGTCGGCATCGCCTACACGTTTCGCATGCTCGCCGACATGCAGAAGGGGCCTTTCGCCCCGCTCGTGCGCGCTTTCGGCATCAGCGAGTGGTCGTGGGCCACGGAGGCCTGGTCGGCGCGCCTCATGGTGTTGGTCGGCGACACCTGGCAGTGGACGCCGTTCATGTTCATCGTGCTGCTGGCGGCCATTGAGAACCAGCCGCGCGATCAGGTCGAGGCGGCGCGGCTCGACGGAGCTAACGGCTTCCAGATTTTTCGCGACATTACCTGGCCGGCGATCGCGCCGATTGCCGCTACCGTCGTGCTGATCCGGCTCATCGAGGCTTTCAAGATCATCGACCTGCCGAACGTGCTCACCGGCGGCGGCCCTGGCCTGGCAACGGAATCGATGACGCTCCATTCCTTCATATCCTGGCGCACCCAGGATCTCGGCGGCTCGGCCGCTATCGGCTACATGCTGCTCTTCATCTCGACCATCGTATGCGTCTCGTTCTTCAACTTCGTGGTCCGGCCGGCGCGCCGGTTCGAAGCATGAGCGCCGAGCCGCGCTCCCTGGCGCGCCGGCTGTTCGAGCCGGCTTCGATCGACAGCCAGGCGCCGGTCGCCAGGGTCGTGACCTATGCGCTGCTGTTCCTGTGGGCGCTGGTTGTGGTGATTCCTCTCTACTGGGTGTTGATCACCTCCTTCAAGGGGCCTGGGGAGGTGGACAACGGGCCGTTCTATCTCCCGTTCGTCGACTTTGCCCCCTCGCTGCAGGCATGGGACTTCATGCTCGTGCAGAATTACACGCTGCGCCCATATATGAATTCCGTCGTTGTCGCGGTGGCCAGCACGCTGCTCGCGGTCCTGATCGGTTCGCTGGCGGCCTACGCGCTCGTGCGTATCCGCTTCCAGGTGAAGCTCGCCGCCGTTGCGATCTTCTTGATCCTGCTCACCGCAATCATCGTGGCGGTGGCCACTTTCGGCGTGCGGTGGGAAATCGCCATTGCCATGGCAGCCGCTCTTTTCATCATTGCGCTGTTCACGCTCGTTGGGCGCACGAAGCTTGCGGTCGGCAACAACGACATTGAGTTCTGGATCATCTCGAACCGGATCATGCCGCCGATCGTCGCCGTGTTGCCGATCTACGTGATGTTCCAGCAGATGCGCCTGCTCGACACGCAGGTGGCGTTGATCGCCACCTACACCGCCATCAACCTGCCGATCGTCGTGTGGCTGACGCGCGATTTCTTCGCCGGCATCCCGCTCGACCTTGAGGAGAGCGCACAGATAGACGGAGCTTCCAAGTTCCGCGTGTTCTTCACCATCGCGCTGCCGCTGGTGCGGTCGGGCCTGGTTGCGACCTTCCTGCTGGTACTGATCCTTGCCTGGAACGAGTATCTGCTGGCCCTCTTCCTTTCCAATGCCGATGCGCAGACCATGCCGGTGCTGGTATCGGCCCAGAACACGACCCGCGGTCCGCAATGGTGGAACATGTCGGTGTTGATCACCGTGATGATCGCCCCCGTGATCGTCATCTCCAGCATCCTGCAGAAGCACATCGCGCGCGGGCTGCTGGTCGGCGCAGTGAAGGGCTAGTCGATATGCGGGTCACCCTGTCCGATATCTACAAATCCTTCGGCGCGGTCGAGGTCGTCAAAGGGCTCGACCTGGAGATCGAGGACGGCGAGTTCCTGGTGCTGCTCGGCCCTTCGGGCTGCGGCAAGACGACGGCGCTGCGCATGGTCGCCGGGCTTGAATCGGTGAGTTCCGGCCGCGTCCTCATCGGCGACCGCGACGTCACCCACGTGCTGCCCAAGTATCGCGACGTGGCGATGGTGTTCCAGTCCTACGCGCTCTATCCCCACATGACGGTCGCCGAGAACATCGCATATCCGCTGAAGCTGCGGGGCGTGCCGCGAACCGAACGCGACGCCTCCGTCCGCAGCGCTGCAGTCAAGGTCCACCTTGAGGAGTTCCTCGACCGCTATCCACGGCAGCTTTCCGGAGGTCAGCGGCAGCGCATTGCGCTCGCCCGCGCCATGGTGCGGCGGCCGAGCGTCTTCCTGATGGACGAGCCGCTCTCCAATCTCGACGCCAAGCTGCGCGGCCACATGCGCTCGGAGCTGAAACGCCTGCAGGCCGATCTGGGCGTGACGACGATCTACGTCACCCACGATCAGATCGAGGCGATGACCTTGGCTCACCGCGTTGCCATCATGAACCGTGGCGTCGTGCAGCAGATCGCGACGCCTCGACAGATCTACGACGATCCAGCGAACCTGTTCGTCGCAGGCTTCATCGGCTCGCCGCCGATGAATTTTCTCCAGGGCGAGCTGGTCGAGGGTACCTTCGCCTGCCCGGAAGGACGATTTGCGACCAGCGTTGCCGAAAGCCGGAAAAAGGTCACTGCCGGCCTTCGGCCCGAGGATTGCCGGGTCACGGGTCCATCGGCGGGCAAGATCGCGGCGCGGGTCTATGCCGTGGAACTGATCGGCGATCATACCTTGATCACGTGCCAGTTCGGTGGGGCCACCGTAACGGTCAAGGCCGATAAATCGGCGCACTACGATATGGATGAGCCGATCGGCATCACTTTCCAGGACACCGCGGTCTTTCTGTTCGATTCGGAAACCGGAGCCCGCGTCGGCGGCCGCGCCCGTGGCGAGGCGGCCGCGTGACTTTCGCTAGTTCTCCTCCACAAACACTTCTTCGCGCTTCTTCTTGACCGCCGGCAAGAAGACGATGACGAGCACGGCGAGCGCGATGAAGAGCAGGCCGGCGCTGATCGGCCTCGTCACGAAGGTGCTCGGGTCGCCGCGCGCGAGAATCATGGCGCGGCGCAGGTTTTCCTCGAGCAGCGGCCCGAGCACGAAGCCGAGCAGCAGCGGCGCGGGTTCGCAGCGCAGCTTGGTCAGGAGGTAGCCGAGGAAGCCGAAGAAGGCGACGGCGTAGAGGTCATAGACGTTGGTGTTGACGCTGTAAACGCCGATCGAGCAGAACGCCATGATGATCGGGAAGAGCACGTAATAGGGGATCGTCAGGAGTTTCACCCAAAGCCCGATCAGCGGCAGGTTCAAGATGATCAGCATCAGATTGCCGATCCACATTGAGGCGATGATGCCCCAAAACAGCGCCGGCTGTTCGATCGCGACATTGGGGCCGGGCACGATGCCCTGGATGATCATCGCGCCGATCATCAGCGCCATCACCGGGTTGGCCGGAATGCCGAGCGTCAGCATCGGAATGAAGGAGGTCTGCGCACCGGCATTGTTGGCCGATTCCGGCCCGGCGACGCCTTCGATGGCGCCCTTGCCGAATTCCTCCGGGTTTTTCGATACGCGCTTTTCGACAGTGTACGAGGCAAAGGCTGCAAGGATCGCGCCGCCTCCCGGCAGGATGCCAAGCGCCGAACCGATGATCGTTCCGCGCACGATGGGCGCCGCCATTCGGCGAAAGTCCTCGCGGGTCGGCATCAGGCCGGAGACCCTTCGGATCAGCACGGAGCGCTCGTGCTCGTTTTCGAGGTTGCGCAGGATCTCGGCGACGCCGAAGACGCCGACCGCCACCGCGACGAAATTCAGCCCGTCGGCGTATTCGCGGATGCCGAGCGTGAAGCGCGGCGTGCCGGTGTAGATGTCGGTGCCGACAATGCCGAGCAGCAGGCCAAGCACGACCATCGCCAGCGCCTTGACAATCGAGCCGTGGGCGAGCGCGACGGACGAGACAAGTCCGACGATCATCAGCGAAAAATACTCGGCTGCGCCGAATTGCAGCGCGATCGCCGTCAGCGGCGGGGCAAAGATGGCGACGAGGAAGGTCGACACCGTGCCGGCGAAGAACGAGCCGATCGCCGCGATGGCGAGTGCCGCCCCGGCGCGGCCGTTCTTGGCCATCTGGTAGCCGTCGATTGCGGTGACGGCTGACGAGGATTCGCCGGGCATGTTGATGAGAATGGCGGTGGTCGAGCCGCCATATTGCGCGCCGTAATAGATGCCGGCGAGCATGATCAGGGAGGAAACCGGGTCGCCGATCTGGAAGGTGATCGGCAACAGCATGGCGATGGTCGCGGTGGCGCCGATGCCGGGCAGGACGCCGATCAGCGTGCCGAGAAGGACGCCGATCAGGCAGAAACCGAGGTTTGCCAGCGACGTAGCCGTCGAAAAGCCGAGCGCGAGGTTGTCGAGGAGTTCCATGTTCAGCCCCTCACAATACCAGCCATGAGGGCAGCCACGGGCCGAAGCGCCGGAACGGCAGGCCGAGCGCATAGCTGAAGACGAGGAACGCAAACAGCGTCAGGCCGGCGGAGAGCACGAGCGCGGTCAGCGGCCTCATGCGGCCGCTGGCAAAGGATGCGATCAGCGCCGTCAGGAAAATCGAGGGGAGAAAGCCGAGGCCGCGCACTGTCAGGCCGAAGAAGATCGGGGCAGGGAGGATGAACAGCATGCCGCGCCAGGCTATATGGCCGATCGGCTCGCTCTCGAAGCGCACCGCTTCGACGAGGATGACGGCGCCGAGCAGGATCAGCACGATCGCCAGGACCAGCGGGAAATAGCCCGGTCCCATGCGGAAGGCGGTGCCGATTTCGAGATCGAGCGACTGCAGCGCAAAAAATGCACCGAGAAAGATGAACAGCGCGGCGCATATGCCGTTGGTCGTGTCGATTGTGAAAGGTTTCATGTCGTCCTCCCAGGCCCGCGCCGCGGGCGCGCCGGTGCAGTGCGAAAACGGGCCGAAGCGAAACGGGGCGCCGGTGGGCGCCCCGTTTCGAAACCTCAGTCAGCGTACTGGCCGGCGGCTTTGATGATCGGCTTCCAGCGCGCGATCTCGCCCTCCAGCTTGGCCTTCAGCGCGGCCGGCGTCGCGTCGGCGTCGGACGACGGCTTGGTGCCGAGCTCGGCGAAGCGGGCGGCGACGTTCGGATCCTTCAGTGCGACCTGAAGCGATTTCGACAGGCGCTCGGTGACCTCGGCAGGCGTGCCCTTGGGCGCGTAGAGGCCGTGCCAGATGCCGACCTGCACCTCCGGGAGACCGGCTTCCGTCGTCGTGGGGACGTCCGCCAGAACATCGAGGCGTTCCGGCGAGGTGACGGCGTAGGCCTTGATGGTGCCGCCCTGGATCTGCTTGGTGGTATTGGTCGTCTGATCGCACATGATATCGACCTGACCGCCGAGAAGGTCGGTCATGGCCGGACCGGTGCCCTTGTAAGGCACCGTGACCAGCGGCGTGCCGATCGCGCTCATGAACAGCATGCCGCACAGATGCGAGGCCGCGCCTATGCCGGCATTGGCGACGGTGACGGTATCCTTGTTGGCCTTGGCGTAGTCGACCAGCCCCTTCAGATCGGTCGGCTCGAGGTCCTTGCGGCCGACGATGGTCATCGGCACCTCGGTGACGAGGCCGACATATTCGAAGCTGTTCAGCGTGTCATATGCGAGCTTTCGGTACAGCGTGGCGCTCGTCGCCATGCCGATGTGGTGGAGGAGCAGCGTATAGCCGTCCGGCTCCGCGTTCGCGACGCGGCCGGCGCCCAGTGTGCCGCCGGCGCCGCCGACATTCTCGACGATGATCTGCTGGCCGAGATCCTTCGACATGGCTTCCGCGACCAGGCGCGTGACCGTGTCGGTCGGGCCACCGGCCGAAAACGGCACCACGACGGTGATGGTGCGTTCGGGATAGGTTTGCGCGCTCGCGGCGAACGAATACAGCGTGACGGCGGCGGCCAGAGCGGCGGCGAACTTTCTCATCGTGATTTCCTCCCAGGATATGAATTCCAACCGCCTCCTGGAGTTCTTCTCAACACCGGCTGCGGGTGGACCAATAACGAGCGTAACCCAGCGGATTGCAATCGGACTCAAGCCGCAAGCCGCTATTATACACAAGTCCGCGCAAATGGGTGAAAAGGTGGCAAGTTGTGTGCGTCAAGTTCTGCAAAAATGGCGTGGCATTCAGCGGTGACGTTGGCGTGTCCGCCGCGCAGCCCCCGT
>NZ_JBVVQU010000042.1:0-61415 GCF_055811555.1 Mesorhizobium sp. WSM4813 | reverse complement strand
AGCGTACCTACTCCCCTACTCCCCTAACCGAGCTTCATGCCCTACCAATCCCCAATCTCCCCCGGCCGCTCCTGGTATGAGGACACGGCCGGCCCACGGCCCGAATACCCGGCGCTCGACGGCGATCGGACATGCGACGTCGCCATCGTCGGCGGCGGCTTCACCGGCCTGTCGGCGGCGGCGCACCTTGCCAAGGCCGGCTGCAATGTCGTGCTGATCGAAGCGCATCGTTTCGGTGACGGCGCATCGGGCCGCAATGGCGGCCAGCTTGGCACCGGCCAGCGCGCCTGGGCCGAGGAGCTGGAAGCGGAATTAGGCTTTTCCCGTGCCAAGGCGCTGTTCGACCTCGCCGAAGAGGCCAAGGCGCATCTCCTCGAATTCGCCGCCGTTAACAAGATCGAGATCGACTATATGCCCGGCCAGATGTCGGTGGCGCACAAGCAGCGCTATGTCGACGATTACAAGGCGCATGCCGAGACCATGGCGAAGCGCTTCGGATATCCGCACATCACCTTCATGGACGCCAAGGAGACGGCGGAGCGGTTGGGCTCGACACGCTACTTCGGCGGCACCCGCGACACCGGCACCGGGCACATCCATCCGCTGAAGCTGGTCATCGGCACGGCAAAGGTGGCGGCGCAGGCGGGCGCGCAGCTGTTCGAGCAGACGCCGGCGACCGGCATCGCGTCGCTTGGCGCCAAGGTCAGGGTTACGACGCGGAAGGGCACGATATCAGCCGAGAAATGTCTGATCGGCGTCAATGCCCATGGCGGCACGCTCGAGCCGATCAGTGCCGCGCATATCATGCCGATCGGCTCCTTCATCGGCGCGACGGCGCCGCTGGGGGCTGACACAAACGTGCTGCCGGGGGGTGAGGCGGTCGATGATTCCCGCTTCGTCGTGCGCTACTTCCGCAAATCGACGGATGGGCGGCTGCTGTTCGGCGGGCGCGAGATCTACGCCGTCAACGATCCGAAAGACATCCATGTCCACATCCGCCGGCAGATCGCCGAGCTTTACCCTGACCTCAGGGATGTCGAGATCACCCATGGCTGGGGCGGCTATGTCGGCATCACTATGCCGAGAAAACCCTTCGTGCGCGAGGTGATGCCCAATGTGATCTCGGTCGGCGGCTATTCCGGCCACGGCGTCATGCTGTCGAACTTTTTCGGCAAGCTCTATGCCGAAACCGTTGCCGGCAACCGGGACCGGCTGAGGCTGATCGAGGACCTGAAAATCCCGACCTTTCCCGGTGGTCGACGCTTCCGCGCGCCTCTGCTCTTTCTTGCGCTCAACTGGTATGCCCTGAGGGACAGGGTGTAACCATAGATTGCAAAGTCCCTTGCAAGTTGCAAAATCTATCGCAAAGGTGCAGAATCCACCCGGCAAGGGCGCAGTGATGCCACAATCGCCGGCAAAGGATGCCCGCTCGGGCAGTTGAACGGGGACTTTTGCGGGCCTGCCCGCGTTGGTTTGGGACTGATGCCGACCAAATGCCGGTTTTCCCGGCACAGGTCGTAAGAACGTCGGCCCGCAAATGGAGGTTGCAAGAGTGAGAGAGCCCTTCAGTTTCGGCACGCCGGAACGACGGCGCTTTGCGATGCAGTTTGGCTACGACATGCAGCCCAGGTTCTGGCGGCAAATTCGGTCGAACCTGCATCTGGTCATCGCCGCGTTTGGCACAGCAGCGCTGCTTGGGGTGGCCGCGGTGGCGCTATGGCTGGCATTGCCGGCCAACGAGAGACAAGCGGTCGCGAGTCCCGAGCAGATCGTTTCAAGCATTCCGGTAAAAACAACAAGGATCGTGCCGGCCTCGAAGGTCGCCGCGGTGCAGCAGGCTACGAGCAAGGCCGAGGCGGTTTCGCCGGCGGTCATTGCGGCGAAGGCCGAGATAGCGGCGCTGGCGCCCAATGATCCTCGCTGGACAGGATCGGGACCGAAGAACACATCCAGCCAGATGGCAGGCCAGACTGAAAAAACGGCAGACAAGTCGTCCGCTGCGGCGGCATTTGCCGATCCAGCAGCGAAAACCAAAGTGGCAGCATTGCTTGCCAAAGTTGCTGCTCCCGACAAGACGGCGACGGACGGGGCGCAAACCGCTGCCATTCCCAACCCGGAGCCGGGAGAGCCGGCGGCGACACAGAACGATGGCACCCAGGCCAAAGTCGAGGCCAAGAAAGCGAGCGCGGCAGACACCGGACGCATCCTCAGGGCCGTCACCATGCGCACCGGCCCGAAGAACAATGCGGCCGCCATAGTCACCGTTCCCGCCAAGACCTCGGTTCAGGTGATGGGCTGCAAGAAATGGTGCGAGATCGTCTATAACGGCAAACGCGGCTGGATCTACAGGAGCTTCGTCAAGACCGGCGCCTAAGCGCGTCGCGTTTGAATGGATTCATGCGACGCGCTTTAGGTTCTTGTTTTGATGCATGTCTTTATCGCAAAACCGCTGCGCACTTTTGCGCGACATGCATGAGGGCTGGTCAGGCGATCCCTTGACGTCGCACCACGGCTCGGATGGCTTCTGTAATACAGTCGGCCGCCGCGTCCAGCGAGGGCGATGAAACGATCAAGTCAAACTTGAACCCGACAGCGCCAGACGGCTCAGATGCAACGTCCACCGTCGACTTCCAGTGCCACGCCGGTGATGAAAGCCGCCTCGTCCGAAGCCAGCCAGAGCGCCGCGTTGGCTATGTCGAGCGGCGTCGAAAGTCGCCCAAGGGGGATCGACGCGCGGAATTTCTCGCGGATTTCGGGTGTGTCGGCACCCATGAATTTTTCCAGCATGCCGGTCTCTCCGGCGACCGGGCACAGGCAGTTGACGCGGATGTTCTTCGGCGCGAGTTCCACCGCCATGGATTTGGTCGCGGTGATCGCCCAGCCCTTCGATGCATTGTACCAGGTGAGGCCGGGCCGCGGCCTGATGCCGGCCGTCGAGGCCGTGGTCAAGATGACGCCGCCGCCTTGCCTATCCATGACCGGCACAACCGCCAGAGCGGCGTGGTAGATCGCCTTCATGTTGACGGCCGTGATCAGGTCGAAGGTCGTCTCGTCGACCTCGAGCATATCGCCGTTGCGATGGGTGTAGCCGGCATTGTTGACCATGATGTCGATGCGGCCGAAGGCGCTCTTTGCGGCATCGACCATCTCGTCGAACTCGTAACGCAACGAGACGTCCGTCTGGGTCCAGATCGCCGCCCGGCCGATCTCGTTGGCGACGCGTTCGGCGCCCTTGGCGTTGAGGTCGGCGACAACGACCTTGGCGCCTTCTTCGGCAAAGCGCTTGGCGATACCCTCGCCGAAACCTGACGCGGCACCGGTGATAATGGCAACTTTGTTTTCCAGGCGCATGGCTTTCTCACTCATGATTGAAGACGATCGCTCGGCCAGCCGCCGGCAAGGGCCGCCGAAAGATCAATATACCCTCGATTTCTCCTTTGGCTTTCGCCTCGATCCCGCTCTATGCTGCAACTGCGAAGGCCACCCGGAACACGTTGCCGACAAGCCGCCGGGTTGCGCCAGTGTCAAGGGGCACACCTCAGGACCAATCGGTAAAACCCGATTGGCCTTGGGGTGTGACGCCATGGCACTGGAAAATCTAAATCGATTAGATTATATCGACCGCTTCACAGCGAACGGCGTTAAAGCGGACAGACCATGACCAGCCAAATCATTCCCGTCGACCCTTTCGACTTCATTATTTTCGGCGGGACCGGCGATCTTTCGGAACGCAAGCTCTTGCCGTCGCTCTACCATCGCCAGCGCGGCCATCAGTTTTCCGAACCGACGCGCATCATCGGCACCTCGCGCTCGAAAATGACCGACGAGGAATTCCAGGCGTTCGCCAGGCAGGCGATTTCCGACCATGTGAAGCCGGCCGATATAGACGCCACGGAGCTGAAGACGTTCCTTGCCCGGCTTTCCTACGTCTCGGCCGACGCGACGACCGGCGCGGGATTCGACAAATTGAAGACGGCGATCGGCGACAGCGAATGTATCCGTGCCTTCTACCTGGCGGTGGCGCCGGCGCTGTTTGGCGACATCTCGCACAAGCTGAGAGAGAACGGGCTGATCACGCCGAACTCGCGCATCGTGCTGGAGAAGCCGATCGGGCGCGATCTCGCCTCGGCACGCGAGCTCAACGATCTGGTCGGCGATGATTTCCATGAAAGCCAGATTTTCCGCATCGACCACTATCTCGGCAAGGAGACGGTGCAGAACCTGATGGCGCTGCGCTTTGCCAACGCGCTCTACGAGCCGCTGTGGAATTCCGCCAATGTCGATCATGTTCAGATCACCGTCGCCGAGACTGTCGGCCTCGAAGACCGCGTCACCTACTACGACAAGGCCGGTGCGCTGCGCGACATGGTGCAGAACCACATGCTGCAGCTTCTCTGCCTCGTCGCGATGGAGGCACCGTCGTCGATGGATGCCGACGCCGTACGCGACGAAAAGCTGAAGGTGCTGCGCGCGCTGAAACGCATCAACGGTAACGAAGCCCCCAAGCACACCGTTCGCGGCCAGTACCGTGCCGGGGCCTCGGCCGGCGGGCCGGTGAAAGGCTATGTCGAGGAACTCGGCAAGAACAGCAACACCGAGACCTTCGTCGCGCTCAAGGCCGAAATCGGCAACTGGCGCTGGGCGGGCGTGCCGTTCTACCTCAGGACGGGCAAGCGGCTGGCGACCCGCGTCTCGGAGATCGTCATCGAATTCAAGCCGATCCCGCACTCGATCTTCGGCGACAGCGCCGGGCCGATCTCCGCCAATCAGCTGGTCATCCGGCTGCAGCCCGACGAGGGCGTCAAGCAGTTCATCATGATCAAGGATCCGGGGCCGGGCGGTATGCGGCTGCGCCAGATACCGCTCGATATGAGCTTCGCGCAATCCTTCGACGGCCGCGCACCCGACGCCTATGAACGGCTGGTCATGGACGTCATCCGTGGCAACCAGACGCTGTTTATGCGCCGCGATGAGGTCGAGGCAGCGTGGAAGTGGATCGACCCGATTCAGGACGCCTGGGAAAACGGAAGGCAAGAGGCGCAGGGCTATACAGCCGGCACCTGGGGCCCCTCGGCCTCGATTGCGCTGATCGAACGCGACGGGCGGACATGGCACGAGAGCAATTGAACGGCACCGCCTACAGCTGGCACGCGTTTGCCGAACGCCCGGACCTGGCGGCAGCACTTGCCGGGCACGTCGCAGGCCGCCTGACCAATGCAATCGCAGAGCGCGGCACGGCACTGCTCGCCGTTTCCGGCGGCACGACGCCGGCGAGATTTTTCGCATCGCTTTCGAATATCCCGATCGCTTGGAACAAGGTCACTGTGACGCTGGTCGACGAGCGTTGTGTGCCGGCCTCGTCTCCGCGCTCCAACGCCCGGCTGGTCGCCGCCAATCTTTTGCAAAACGCGGCCGCAGCCGCACGTTTTGTGCCGCTCTACCAAGAGGCGGAAAGCATCGAGGATATGTCTGAGGCCGATAGCAGGATGTTGCGGTCGCTGCCCTGGCCGCTCGACGTGGTCGTGCTTGGCATGGGAACCGATGGCCATACCGCATCGTTCTTTCCGGACGCCGACAATCTGGAAAAACTGCTCGACCCGTCCTCGGAAAGGATCGTGTTCCCGGTCCACGCGGCAAGCGCCGGCGAACCGCGCCTGACGCTGTCGCTGGCGCGGATCGTCAGGGCCGGCTTCGTCGCACTGCACATCGAAGGGGAAGACAAGCGCAAGGCTTTCGAGAGCGCGATAGGATCGGAAACACGAAAACCCATTCGTGCCGTGCTCGACGCAGCCGAGAGGCCGGTAGAGGTTTTCTGGGCATCCTGATTTCAACTTGCCGAGGGGTCCCGGCAGATAGCCGGACGGTGTTGCGGGACCTCGCCTGAAAGGACCGACGCTATGACCGCGAGACGCGACATCGAAGCCATCACCGAGCGCATCCGCCAACGCTCCAGACCAGGGCGCGAGGCCTATCTCGGCCGCATCGCCGAGGCCTCGCACCGGACCGCAAACCGAGCCGTGCTTTCCTGCGGCAACCTCGCCCATGGTTTTGCCGTCTGCAGCCCTTCGGAAAAGGTGGCACTTGGCGGCGACCGGGTGCCGAACCTCGGAATCATCACCTCCTATAACGACATGCTGTCGGCGCATCAGCCTTTCGAGACATTTCCAGCGCTGATCAAGGACGCGGCACGCGAGGCCGGCGGCATTGCCCAGGTCGCCGGCGGGGTGCCGGCGATGTGCGACGGCGTCACGCAGGGCCAACCCGGTATGGAGCTGTCGTTGTTCTCGCGCGATGTGATCGCCATGGCCGCGGCGATCGGCCTGTCGCACAACATGTTCGACGCGGCGGTCTTTCTTGGCGTCTGCGACAAGATCGTGCCGGGGCTGATGATCGCGGCGCTTACTTTCGGCCATCTGCCGGCGGTGTTCATCCCGGCCGGACCGATGACAACAGGCCTGCCCAACGACGAGAAGGCCAAGGTCCGCCAGCTCTACGCCGAAGGCAAGGCGGGAAGGGCCGAACTGCTCGAGGCCGAGTCCAAATCCTATCACGGGCCGGGAACCTGCACCTTCTACGGCACGGCGAACTCCAACCAGATGCTGATGGAGATCATGGGCCTGCACACGCCCGGCGCCTCCTTCGTCAACCCCGGTACGCCGTTGCGCGACGCGCTGACCCGGGAGGCGACGAAGCGAACGCTGGCGATCACCGCGCTCGGCAACGCCTATACGCCGGTCGGCCGGATGATCGACGAGCGCTCGTTCGTCAACGGCATCGTCGGCCTGCACGCCACCGGCGGATCGACCAATCACACCATCCACCTGATCGCTATGGCAGCCGCAGCCGGCATCGCCATTACCTGGCAGGATATTTCGGACCTTTCGGAAGCCGTACCGCTGCTCGCGCGGGTCTATCCGAACGGCCTTGCCGACGTGAACCATTTCCATGCGGCCGGCGGGCTCGGCTTCCTGATCCGCGAATTGCTCGACGAGGGCATACTGCACGAGGACGTCCAGACGGTTTGGGGCGAAGGCCTGCGGCCCTATGCGGTCGAGGCCAAGCTCGGCGCCGATGGCGGCGTGGTGCGCGAGGCCTCGCCGCGCGAAAGCGGCGACGAGAAGGTGCTGGCGCCGTTCAAGAAGGCGTTTCAACCGACCGGCGGGCTAAAAATGCTTTCAGGCAATCTCGGCCATGCCGTCATCAAGACTTCCGCGGTGAAACCGGAACGGCGCATCATCGAGGCGCCGGCCAAGGTGTTCGACAGCCAGCAAGGGCTCAACGAGGCGTTCAAGGCCGGCACGTTGACCGGCGATTTCATTGCCGTCATCCGCTTCCAGGGACCGAAAGCCAACGGCATGCCGGAGCTGCACAGGCTGACCACCGTGCTCGGCGTGCTGCAGGATCGCGGGCAGCATGTGGCGCTGGTCACCGACGGGCGCATGTCGGGCGCGAGCGGCAAGGTCCCGGCGGCGATCCATGTGACGCCGGAGGCGGTCGAGGGCGGGCCGATCGCCAGGATCCATGACGGCGACATCGTCAGGCTCGACGCGGAAGCCGGAACGCTGGAAGTGCTGGTGCCGGCAGCCGATTTCGCGCTGCGGCGAGCAGCGGACAGCGATCTTGTCGGCAATGAATTCGGCTTCGGCCGCGAGCTTTTCGCTGGATTCCGACAAATGGTCGGACGTGCCGACCACGGCGCCAGCGCATTCGGAAACAACGCAGCGGAATTTGCACTGCAGTGAAAAAGGGCGGCCACGAGCCGCCCGTTTGCCGGCGACGAACTGCGTCCTACTGCACCGTCAACTCGGCTCGCTCGCCGGCTGTGACCGTCACCGTGCTTTCCTTCGAGCTGTTGTCCAACATCTGCGAGACGACCGCGTAGTCGCCGGCCGGCAGCGCCGCCTGATATTTCTCGTCATAGGCGTAGCCGAGCGATTTGCGGTTGCCGTTGATGTCCTTCTTCAAATCGAAAATCTCGATCTTCGAAGCTCCTGGCGCGGTGATCGCCAGCACGCCGGCATTGATGGCGATCTTCAGATCCCGATTCTCACCGGCCTTGACGCTGAACGGCTGCTCGACGACGGCAAGGTCGACCGTTGCCGTCAGCACATAGTCATCGGGCGGCAGATCGAACTTGCTGTCGGGACCATAGGCATGAGCCACCTCTTGCCTCGTCCCGTCGATCTTCTTTTTTGCCTTGAACACCTTGAAGCCGATGCCCGAACCGTCGGCCTTGTCGCCGCCAGCAATGTAGTAGGCGTTGGCAACGACATGGCCGACGCCGACGATGATATCCTTGTTGACGATCCTGCCGGCAGTGAGCGGGATGGTTTCGGTGACCTCGCCCTGCCCGATCCTGACCGTCACTTTCTGGTCGCCGGCCGGCAACACGACTTTCGTGTCGCCATAATAGGTCGCGGGCGTATCGACGCCCGGATAGGCGATCACGACAGCCGCGCCATCGGCGACGTCCGCCCCCTCACTTGGCCGCGGATGAATGATGAGCGTGCCGGCATTCAGCGTGACAAGGGGCTTGTAGACCTGGCCGGCCTCGACCGTAATGTTCTGTTCGGTCCTGGCCTCGCCATAGCGTGCGACGACTGTGTAGTCGCCCGGCTCCAGATTGCCCTTGTAGGCGCCGTATTCGGTCGTGACGTAGTCGCCGCGGGTGCCATCGGACTTTGCCTTGTAGATCTCCCAGGAATTGCCGTCGGTGACGGGTTCGCTCCCCTCGGCGAGCACCACGGCCGGCATGAAGTTGAACTCCGGCTTTTCCGGGTCGGGCGCCCGCTGCGGCGCAGGCGCTGGTTCGGGCGCCGGTGCAGGTGCGGCGATGGTTTCGACCAGCGCGTCCTGCAGCGCCTTCTCATCGGACGCCTGAATGTATTTGCCGCCGGTGTTGTCGGCGAGGCAAGCAACCTGCTTGCCCTCGTCCGCGGTCAGGCCGAAGCCGACGACGTTTACGGTGAAGTCGACGCCGGCAGCCTTCAGTTCCTTGCCGAGCGCGCAAGGGTCACCCTTGCAGGTCTCGAGCCCGTCGGTGATCAGGATGACGGTAGCCTTGTCCTCGGTGTATTTCAGCGCCTCGGCCGCCTGCTTGACGGCTGATGTCAGCGGCGTCTTGCCGAGGAATTTCAGGCTGTCGGCTGCAGCGGAAACAGCAGCTGCCGAGCCGGCCTGCGGCGGTACGATCAACTCGATGTCCTCGCAACTGCCCTTCTCGCGATGGCCATAGGCCATGAAGCCGATCTCCTTGTCGGCGGGGACCGATAGCAGCACTGTTCGCAGCGATTCGCGGGCGATCTCGAGCTTGGGCTTGCCGTCGATCTGCGCCCACATCGAACCGGAAGCGTCGAGAACGACGACGACACGGTCGGCGGCAAGGCCGAGCGTCGTCATCCACAACAGTAAAACCGCCGCAGCGATGCTCCGTGCAAGTCCCGTCATGAAAATTTCCCCCCGTCAGTGGCCGCCAGTCAGTCTCTGCCAGTCAGTCTCTGCCAGTCCGGGGGCGAAGCTATTTGACGCGGCGTCAGGATACAAGCCCGGACGCCGGGGCATATGAGGGTCGGCGTCGCTGACTGGCGCCAAAAACTACTCAGTACGTCGTGCGACGCTCTTCGGAAGGCGGCCGGCCGAACTGCAGCCGATAGCTCTGGGCAAAATAGGAGTGTGAGGTGAAGCCGGTGGCGATCGCCACATCGAGGATCGGCATGTTGGTCTGGCGCAGCAATTCGCGCGCCCGCTCGAGCCTGAGCCGCATATAATAGCGGCCGGGCGTCACCGTGAGGTGACGTAGGAACAGGCGCTCGACCTGACGCACCGACAGGCCGGCCGACTTGGCGAGCTGCACCGCCGACAGCGGCTCGTCGAGATGGTCGGCCATCAGCTCGACGATGCGCCGCAGCTTTTCCGATTTGCCGGTCAGGTCGCGCTCAGGGCCGACGCGCTGGCGGTCTCCGGCGGAGCGGATGCGCTCGTGCTGGAACTGGTTGGCGACGCCGTTGGCGAGGCTCGAGCCGAAATCGCCGCGCACGATCTCGAGCATCAGGTCGATGGAGGTTGTGCCGCCGGCGCAGGTGTAGCGCTTGCGGTCGATCTCAAAGACGTTGCCGGTGCAGTTGATGTCGGG
Source organism: Mesorhizobium sp. WSM4813 (assembly GCF_055811555.1). Lineage (NCBI taxonomy): Bacteria > Pseudomonadati > Pseudomonadota > Alphaproteobacteria > Hyphomicrobiales > Phyllobacteriaceae > Mesorhizobium > Mesorhizobium sp. WSM4813. The sequence continues at coordinate 51,283 of NZ_JBVVQU010000042.1, read as the reverse complement.
AAACCGCTCGACGAAGCCGGCGCGGTTTTCCCAGTGGATGGTGCAGCGATAGCCTTCGAGCTGGCCTGCCTCGGCGAGCAGATAGGAGCCGACCGACAGTGCGCCGAGCGCGTTGCCGCGCCGGCCCCAGCTGCGCAGCGCCGCCAGCACCTTGCTCTTGCCGGGAAACTCGGTCGTCAGCCCGACCGAGACGAAAAGTATATCGACCGGCGGCAGATCGGCGACAGCGTAGTCGATCTTGAGCGGCAGGCCGTTGGAGGCCATGACGGCATCGCCATCGGCCGACACCGTCGTCCAGCCATAGAAGTCGTGGCCGAGCAGCCGGTTCGCCGACCGGAACGTGTCGATTGCGGCGGCCAGCGAGAACATGGAAAACTTGTCGACCAGCAGGAACCCGAACTGCCGGCCGCCTTGAACGGGATCGTTCGTGACCGGCCGCTCTGAGGGAACAGTGAGGTTCGGCAAAGCTGAGGCTTTCCAGGTTCAGAAAGACGGCCGTTTCAATCCGGCCGCGAGATAGGCGGAAGCTAGCGTGTTGGCCATCAGCATGGCAATGGTCATCGGTCCGACGCCGCCAGGCACCGGCGTAATGGCGCCGGCCGTCTTCGCCGCTTCCGCATAGGCGACGTCACCGACGAGGCGGGTCTTGCCTTCGCCCTTTTCGGGCGCCGCGATGCGGTTGATGCCGACGTCGATGACGGTGGCTCCTGATTTGACCCAGCCACCCCTGACCATTTCGGGTCTGCCGACAGCGGCAACGAGAATGTCGGCGGTGCGCGCCAGTGCAGCCAGGTCCTTGGTGCGGCTGTGTGCGATGGTGACAGTGCAGTTGGCGGCAAGCAGAAGATTGGCCATCGGTTTGCCGACAATGTTGGAGCGGCCGACGACGACCGCATTGAGCCCGGAAAGATCTTTGCCGCGCACACGCTCGATCAGCAGCATCGAGCCGGCCGGTGTACAAGGCACGAACGCCGTCTCCAGTTCGCCGGTGCCGAGCTTGCCGACATTGATGAAGTGGAAGCCGTCGACATCCTTTTGCGGCGCTATTGCCTGGATGATCTTGCCCGCATCGACATGGCCAGGCAGCGGAAGCTGCACCAGGATGCCGTTGACGGCCGGATCGGCGTTGAGGTCGCCGATGATATCAAGCAGTTCCTGTTCGGAGGTCTCGGCCGGCAGTGTGTGCTGGACCGAATGAAAGCCGCATTCCTTGGCGGTGCGGGATTTAGAGGCGACATAAACCTGGCTCGCCGGATCCTCGCCGACGATGACCACGGCGAGACCGGGCTTCCGCGCGCCCTTTTCCACCAGTTCGATCGTCAAGGCCTTGACGCGCCGCACCACGTCTTCGGCGACGTTCTTTCCGTCAATCAACTCGGCCATGAACCACCCTCAACATCGTTCTGCTTCGGGCGGCATTTTCACGAAAATCCGACCTGGCAATCCCGTCAAAGCGCCGTCTTATGCCGCTAACTCGAAACCGATGGCTTTTATTCTATTCGGCGCTCAGAAATAGCGCCGCGATCGGCTTTCGGTGAATTCGCGAACCGCGTCGCGGAATTCGCGCAAGCTGGCTCGGATTTCCTCGATGGAGGCTTGCTGTTGAGCGGCTTTCGAAGCCTGATTTGCCTCGTCCGACGAGGCTCGGGGATCCTGCTGCTGCGGATAAGGCACTTGTCGGGCATGGGGCGTCATGGCCGGCGGATAGCCGGCCGCCGGCGGCTGCATCTGCCAGGGATAGCCCATCGGCGGTTGCGGATAGGGGTACGCCTGTGTAGGCGCGGCCGGGTACATCGCCTGCTGCGGAGCATAGGCGCCTGGCTGGACTTGCGGCTGCCTGTAGCCGGTAGTTTCCGGATCCCGCTTGGCGCCTCCGGCGACTGCCGATGCGCCACTGGCTGGTGAGCCACTGGACCGCGCACTGGCAGTGTCTTCCCTGCGCGCCTTGCGCGGCACGATCTTTCTCACCGCCGACAGCAGCGCACCGATCGGACCTGAACGCCTGGTGGCCTCGACTGGCGGAACGTGCGGCGGCGACGCCTGGTATGTCTGGTCTCCAAAACGGCGTTCCCGGCGACGCGGCCGCGAATTGGCGGTTTCGCGCAGGCTCGCATAGGCGCCGCGCATGGCGCCCAGACCGACACCAGAGGCGAGACCCGCCAGCAGGCCGGCAAGCACAGTCACAGCGCGCGATGGTCCGTTCGGCTCGAGCGGGGCGAAGGCCTTGGAGATCACGTTGATGTTGGCGGTGTTGATGGCCTTCTGCTCGCCGGTCTCCTTGGCGCGCAGAAGGTATTGTTCATAGACGGAGCGTTTGGCGGCGGCCTCGCGCTCCAGTTCGCGCAGGGTGACGAGGTCGCTGTTGACGTCGCCGCTGCGGACCTTCAACTGCGCCAGTCGGGAGGCCAGATCCTGTTCGAGCTGCACGGCGCGCCTGAGGTCGACCTGCAGCGACGAGGCGATGCGGCGCAGTTCCCCGGCGATACGCTCGCGCGAGCCGGCCAGCTGGGCATTGAGCGCCTGGAGTTCGGGATGGCGCGGCCCGAACCGGATCGCGGCGCGGTCGGCCTCCTGCTTGAGCGTCGCATATTGCGAGCGCAATTCGCTCATCGTGTTGGAGTTGATCTCCTCCGGCAAGGTGCCGCTCAGAACCGAATTCACGTCGATCGAGCGCGCCGACGCCGCGCGGGCGTTGAGTTCCAGCGTGCGCGCGCGGGCAATGGCAAGCTGCTGGTTAAGCTTGAGCATCTCGTCGTCGCTGATCAGATGGCCTTGCGCGTCGACGAGGTCGTGCGTGGCCCTGAAATCCTCGACCTTGCGCTCGGCCACTTCCACGCCCTTGCGCAGCTCGTCAAGCCTGCCCGTCAGTTCGTCGGTCGCGCGGCCAGCGGTGTCGGACTGGATCTGACCGAAAGTCTGCAGGAAAACGTCCGTCATCGTATTGGCGATGAGCGCCGACTTCTCGCCATTTTGCGTGGTGGCGCGGACGGAGATGACGAAGGTCTTGCCGCCGCGCTCGACCGAAAGGCTCTCCGCCAGATTGGCGACGGCCAGCGCACGGCGGCGGCTCTCATCGGCACCCGGCCCGTCACTGCGCGATAGGATCGACCGGATGAGCGTCATCACGCCCAGGCCATCGGAACCTTGCCCGTTGAACTCCGGATCGTTGACCAGATTGAGCTTGTCCACGACCTTGTTGAGAACGGTGCCGGAGGTGAGCACGCGAACCTGGTTTTCGACGATGGCCAGCGTGGCATCGGACGCAACCACCGATTGGGTGAGGTCGCGGTCGGTGAGCTTAAGGTCGCGCGGGTCGACGATCAGCTCTGCGGTGGCTTCGTATTTCTTCGGCGTGGACAGCGCGATCGCGACACCGAGCGTGGCCCCCAGTACGGTCATGGCAACGATCAGCAGCTTCGACCGGGCAACGCCGCGGACGACCTGCATCGGATCGATCAACGGCTTCCATCCGTCGTCGTCCTCACGGGAAGACCGCTGCTCGTCGCCGGCGTATCTCGGCTCGAATGCGGCGTATTGAGGCTCGGACGCCCCGTATCGGGGATCGAGCGCGGCATATCGGGGATCGAAAGCGGCGGATCGAGGATCGAACGCGGCATGTCGAGGATCGGCATCGGCACGGCGGTCTCCGGAGGCGCCGGCAGCAACCGGCTCCTCCCGCGGCTTGGCGTCCTCGTCCGCTTCCACAGCGACGTCGGCCTCAGGCGGGATCCTGGCGGCCGAAGCGGATGCATGATCGGCTTGAAACTGGTTTGTTTCATCGTTTTCGGAGAATTCCGGAGTTACCGTCCGTTCCGGAATCGCCGAGGGCTCCGGGGTTGCCGAGAGTTCCGGATGCGCTCGCCTCTCGCGGCGTAAGCGCGCGAGACGATGGCGCGTTGCGGCATCTTCGCGCCATGACGGGTCTGCCCGATCCTCGATCGAAACCAGCGATGGTTCAGCTTCTTCGCCACGCATCGCCTGGCCGAGCGCCAGCAAGGACCGCTCGCGCCTCCAATCTTCACGGTTTTGCCTGTCGACCATTGTCGTGGAGCTTGCCCTTGGCGGCTTGGACGCGCGGTCAGCCATTCGTTAAGCCACGCTAAACAAGCATAGGAAACAAAAGGTTAATTTCCCTGCCTTGAAGACGAGGTTTCCCTCTTCGGTTGTGTCCTTCTTGAAAGCAGCAAAGCGTTCAGAACGGCACGTTAAACTTTCCAGCCTATGCTGTCTCCGACACATGACTCAGGCTGGCAACCTCCCACAACGGCGGCCCCTCGCCCGGATCGGCGCTTTCGTGGTCGAGCGATGGGGGCTGGTTCGCGACTATCTTTGGGCGATCAGCGGCGCGGGCGGGCGGCTGGTGTTTTCGCTCGCCTATTTCATTGCGCTGGCCAACGCGCTGTCCATCGCCGAGTTCGGCATTTTCGCCACCGCTTCGGCGGCCGGCGTGATGCTGTCGCGCATCCTGGCCTTCGGCTTCATCTCGGCGCTTTATCGAACTGCCACCATCCGTTCCAATCTGATCGGCACCTTCACGGCCGGCTTCCTGCTGCTTGGCGTAATATCGCTGCCGCTGCTGGCTGCCGCCTCTTACGGCGTCTACCTGGTCTTCTTTGCGAGCACCGTGCCGCTGTCCGTCTTTGCGGCGATCGTGTTCGCCGAGGCGCTGCTGTGGCGGCCGGTCGAAGTGGCGCTGATCGTCAACAACGGTCTCGGCAAATTCGGCCGCGCCGCGCTGCTGACGATCCTGGCGACGGCCCTGCGGGCGCTCGGCGCCGTGCTGTTCATGTTCGCGGCGCAGCCGACCATTGGGGTCTGGTCCTGGTATTATATCGGCGCCAACGCCGCCTCGCTGCTCATCGCCTTCGGATTTTTCTATCCGCGTCAGCGGCTGCGGCTGCGGCTGGAGCTCTATCTGCGGCGGCTCGCCGATTCCATCTACGTGGCCGGCGCCGAGGTGCTGTTCTACCTGCAGATGGAATTCGACAAGCTGCTGGTGCTGGCGATCGGCGGGCCACACCTCGCCGGCATCTATGCCATCATCATGCGGCTGGTCGACCTGACCGCGATCCCGATCCGCACCTTCTCGATGATGCTGGTGCAGCGCATGATGCGCGCGCCGGAACTTCTGTCGCGCCTTTCGGTCAAAAGCGGCATCGAAGGCGGCGTGTTCCTGGTTTCGACGCTGGGGCTGGCGGCACTCGGCATCGTGCTGCATTTCTTCCCCAACGCGCTCGGCAGGAATGTCGCGGAGGCTGCCCCGTTGGTGGCGCTGGCGATCTGCGTGCCGGGCCTGCGCAATCTCGTCGAATACCAGGCCGAGCTTCTGTTCGCGCGCGGCCAGACGCTGGTGCGGGCGATCAACCTGGCCCTGCTTGCCGGGCTGAAGGCGGTGCTGCTGACCTATGTGCTGACCACAATCGTGGACACGCCCGATCTGGTGCTGTCGCTCAACCCCGTCTTCCTGCTGCTCTATCTCGCCTCGGCGCTGCTCACCTATTCGGCGATGCGCAAACCGGCGAGGCCGGTTTGAGGTCAAACTGAACTAGCGGGCTGCCGTCAATGGCCGGGATGGAGTGTTGTCGCACCTACTGTCGATCGGAACGAAAGCCAGGAGCCCTCATAGAAACTTTCGCTACTGAATGACCGAGCTGGGACCGAATCCAGTCGGTCCGGTTTCAGATCGAGGAAGGGAAAAACGTCCATTCGCACCACGGACGCTGCTGAAACCCAAATTGGTAACTCTGTTTCAAACGCGTCGTCGCAAGCTGCAAACACGGGTGGCAAGTGCTCTCTCAGGGGCCAAGTGAAGGCCGCCCCGGAGAGTGCCGAATCTAAGTTGCACTTCATGCGGCCAAGATGCATGCCTTGCGACCAAGGCTCTGCAGTTCACCAAGAACCTGAAGGGAACGACTGTGCAGAAATTCGTGACGATTGGATATGGAGCCCGTGAGGGATACGACCGAACCGCAGTGGCCGTTCGAGACGCAGCCCACGCGCACGACGCGAAGTTGCAGAAAGACGGGGCGTTGATGCGAATCGCGCGCTCCTGTGCAAGTGGATCTGGTTTACCGGTTCGACTGCCGACGCCGTGATGATCGTGCAGTTGGTGCCGAGTTTCTTGCTATGCGCTCAGAGGCCGGCGAACGAGAACGGCTTGGTGGTCCGGCAGGTGAATATGCCACGGGTCCTTGCCGCCGTCGGTCGATCGTCCATTCGTAAACCCCAGGAAGCACCGGATCAGTTCCAAGTGTGGAGGCATACTCTCCACGATCCATCAGTTTCGCGTCGGAAGATTGTGACGATGGATCCTTCGTAGCGCTGCGTTTCGCCGCCTTCGGCCGACCATTTCCCGGTCGCGTAGGCAATGTCACCGGCGGCCACTGCATCCACGAGTTCGATGCCATGGTTCCCCACACCAGCCGAGATCAATTCCTTCCAGAAGTCCTTGATAGCGCTCGTCCCCCTTACGAAGGCATGGGTGGACGGCAATACAACCGCGTCGGGTGTGTAAAGAGCAGCGACTGCGTCAGCATTCCCGCTATTGAAGGCCGAATTCCAGCCATCATTCGCCTTCTGAAGCACGTCGCGGATATTCTCGGTCGGTTGTGCCATGGCGTCCTCCTTTGTCTGTCGTCATTTCTATCAATTGGCCGTCCGAAGGCCTTCAGCCGGTGTTGCGAGTGCTCGTGCGGCTCGCAGGTCAGGCAACGTTTGTCCCTCGGTAAACCCGGAAATGATGAGTGCGAGCCGCTCGCGAGCACCAGAAATGGGACCGTCGGCCCGCGCGAGACTCAGTGCAGCACGCAGTTCCCAGAATCGCGCGCCCTGGGCCTGGGCAATCGCCAGCGCGTCAGAAAGGCGATTTTCGGCGAGTGCAACTCCGTCTTTCCCCGACTGCAGGAGCACCTCGCCCTGGAGGCGTAGCACCTCGGCTGCAAACCATCGTTCATTGGTGCGTTCGATCCTGGCGTGTGCTTCTTCAAGCAAACGGAGTGCAACATCGTGGTCGCCGGCTCTGACCTCGATCTGCGCCTGAAGAGCGATGAAATAAGGAACCATGAATTCCGCGCCGGTCGCACGCCACTCAACAAGGCCTCGTTGGAGTTCCAGGCGACCCCGATCGGCATCGCCCGCCTCAGCGAGTGTCCAAGCGCTCAAGATTGTGGCGCCGGCAAGCCAAAAGCGGAATCCAGCTTCGCTGGCAATGCGGGTCAACTCTGCACAGCATTCCCCGACACTTTCGCGATCGCCAAGGATCTGGCGGATGACGCCGCCGAAGAATAATGGCAGAGCAAGGCTGTTGCGATGACCCACACGGTGCGCTTCAGCAACCGCCTCGTTGTTGGCCGCCAGAGCCTGATCAGGAAACCCAAGCGGCAGCAATGTGCGGGCGAGATAGTCCAGGCACACGACCCGTGGGTCGAAGGCGTAAACAAACGCCGGCGATCTGTGCTCCTGGGGATCGTAGAGAGCCAACGCCTGCTCGAGATGTGTCCGGGCGCGGGCGAATTCGCCGGCGGGCAACGAGCTGACCCCAGCAGCCCGATGAGCAAAGAACGACAGCCCAGAGTCGTTGCTCGCTTTCGCTAATTCAAGCAGGCGGTCCGCTGCGCTGCGGGCCTCCGCCAACTCGGCAGCATAAAGGTGGTAAAGACATAGACCGTAAAGAACCGGAAAGAGCTGACGTGTATCGCTCAGCTCTTCACAGAGTTCGCGCGCGCGACCATAAGCGGTCGCTGTCGAAGGTGCGGCGAAGCCGTGCGCAGCAACGTGGGTACTGCCGAGCGCCAACTGGATTGCAAGTTCGCGCCGCGAACGCTCTTCGGACGGTGGCATCGCCGAAAGCCCGGTTAGGGCGTTGTCGAATCTGGCGAGCGCCTCAGTCAGGACAGAGCGAGAAAGCGCCCGACGACCAGCGAGCTCATTGTACTCGACGGCCTTTTCCACAAGGCCCGCCTGACCAAAGTGGTGGGCAAGCAGTTCGGGCTCTGTGGTTACGATTTCGGGGAAGCGTTCCTCGAGAATGGACGCGATCCGGGCATGAAGCTGCTGGCGGCGGCTATGCAGGAGGCTGCTGTAGGCCGCATCCTGCACGAGCGCATGCTTGAAGACGTAAGTTACTTGGCTGTTACTGCCCCGGCGGAAAACAAGGCCGGCCGCTACTAGCTCGTTCGTTGCCCGCTCAAGTTCAAAATCAGGAAGTCCAGCGGCTGCGGCAAGCAACTCGTGCTTGAACTCGCGACCGATCACTGCCCCGATCTGCGCGACCTCCCGGACCGAAGCCAACCGATCGAGCCGGGCCATCAGCGAGTCGTGCAGAGTGGCCGGGACAGCAAACGGAGGCAGCGGGCCCGCCAGCACGAGTTCGCCGTCACGCTCTTCAAGCAGGCCCGATTCAAGCACGACCTTCGTCAACTCTTCCACGAAAAGCGGCACGCCCTCGGTCTTCGACAGAACCTGATCCAGCACTGTTGCTGGCAACTGCTTGCCCCCCGTCATCGCTGCAATGATAGAGGCCGCTTGGGAACGGCTGAGCCGATTCAGGGTCAAAAAAGTCGCGTGCGGAAGACCAGCCCAACGCACTGCGCCTTCCGGTCGCGAAGTTGCAATCAGCATTATAGGCAAGTGTTGAATCCGGCCCGCGATTTGGTCGAAGAGCTCGGCGGACATCGGATCAAGATAATGCGCGTCCTCAAGCTGCATCAGGACCGGCTTGCTGCGGGCCAGTGCCTCCAGCTGCTCGATCAGCACCTCGAATGTGCGAGACTTCTGTTTTTGCGCCATCAGGTCGAGCTTGGGATAGCGTCCCTCGCTCGGGATCGACAGCAATGCCGCGATTAGTGGTATCGCTTCATTGGGCTTCTTTGTCGAACCGGCGAGCAGTTGCTCAAGAAAGTCAAGCTGACGCTCGGGCGGGTCCGTTCGCCTGATGTTCCCGGCCCGGAGCAACTGATCCGTCACAGGATAGAGGGCGGTTTCGAGGTGATAAGGCGAGCAGTAATACCGCAGTCGCGTGTGCGACTCGTCTTTTAGGCGCTCCAGCAGCTCTTGCAGAATGCGGGACTTGCCTATGCCGGCCTCGCCGAATAGCTCGACAACTTGGCCTTCCCCGGAAGCGGCAAGCCGCCACCGATCGAGGAGCAGGGCGATGTCATGTTCCCGCCCTGTAAGGGGCGCAGATTCGGCTGCGTGAAGTGCTTCGAATCGACTCTCGGCGCGTCCCTCTCCAATCACCTTGAATGCGCTTATGGGCGCGTCGAAGCCTGGCAACCGCTGCGGCCGGATTCTGGTCACCTCGAACAGCTTTCCGATAAGTCTATAGGTAAGCTCCGAGATGACTACCGTTCCCGGCTCGGCCAAAGTTTGGAGCCGAGCTGCAAGATTGGGGGTCTCGCCCACGACTGCATTCTCTTGTGCGGCACCTACACCAATCAGGTCACCCACGACTACGACGCCAGTTGCAATGCCGACCCGGACCGAAAGTTGCTGGCTGTCACCCAAAGACAACTCGGCTACGGCAGCGGCCACCGCAAGCGCCGCGCGAACAGCGCGCTCGGCCTCGTCCTCGTGCGCCTGCGGCCAACCGAAATAGGCCAATACTCCGTCGCCCATAAGCTTGGCGACTTGTCCCTCGAAGCGGAGGACTTCGCCAGCGACAGTATTCTGAAACTTCCTCAAGAGGTCGCGCATCTCCTCAGGGTCAAGCCGCGTCGCAAGCGCGGTAGAACCGACGAGGTCCACGAACATGACCGTCAATTGACGCCGTTCCGCCTCGCGCGGCCGTCCAGGTTCGCCGGACCGGTCAACCGAAGCCGACGTCCGGATTTGTGAGGCTGAAGCTGGTTTCGCCGGCTCTAACGCCGGCTCTTCTTGCATCGCGGCAATTGCCTCCAGGATGCGCTTGCGGTGGGCAAGCGCGGCAACCCCGATTTCTTTCAAGTCCTCGGCGGTGAGGCGCGGCAGTATTTCGGCATCAATCGCGTTTTCGTCGAAAGCCGAAATGTACTGCTCCAGGCCTAAACCTCTGAGCCAAACTGCGATATTCATTGGGCTCCCTCCGCAGCCATTTGGCCTCGCTTCGGTGGGGCAGGAAACATATCACAAAGGCATCGCGATAACACGCGAGTTCGTGTGTCGCAGGCCTGACATTCGGTGAGAACCCCGCAAGACGTCACCAATTGGCGCAACCGCGGCCTGCAGCGTGTTCCCCGCCGATGTCTGCTGTGGGCAGTGGCAAGTCGCACTCTACGGCCGACATGCTGCGCCAAGCGGTCATATGCGGCACGGGGGGCGAAGGTCGCCAACGGGTCAACCCGGTCCTTCAGGGTGATCGGGTTTTGACCTGGACTAATCGAGCCCGACCAGGCGGCGGATGCGGCCGATATCCGTGCCGATGAAGGACTGCATGCCGATGGCCACCTGTTCCGGCGCCATGGCGGCGACGAAGCGGCGGAACCCGTCATCCGACAGCGCTTCGCCCGTCCAGTGGACGCGGCAGAACTCCTCCGGGCTGTGGAAATGGCCGGCGCCGTCGAGCACGTCGTCGACATAACGGCCGTAGATCATGCATTCGGAGAATTTGCGCACAGCACCGACGATTTCGATCCAGTTGCGGCCATGGATCTTCTCGATCCGGGCACACATGGCCGTCACGGTTTCGCGGCGCCATGCAATCAGCGTCGAAATGTAATCGTGGCTGGAAACCTCTGATGGCTCGATGCCGAGCGCCGAGCCGGCATTGCGCGACCAGATGCGATGCTCCTCATGGCCGTCACCGGACAGCACGCCGTCGCGTCGGAACAGCCGCACCTTGCCGTCGCGCCACAAAGCGCTGCAGTCGAAAGGCTTGAGAAAGGCCACGTCGGAATCGCAGAAGATCAGCACGTCTTCGCCGGCGTGCGCTGCTATCGCGATGCGGCGAAGCTGCTGCACATGCCAGCCGCGCAGCGGCATGGTCTTGAGGCTGAGCCAGATGCGTCGGCGGAACAGGCTGAGCGGATCGTCGAAGGCATGCAGCCAGCGCGGCAACAGGTCCCGCTCGTCGACGATGGTGCGGCGGCTGTTCTCCAGCTGACGAAACAGCGCCACGTCGCGATGCTCGACAAGAATATAATGGTACGCTACGCCGGAAACGTAACGGTCGAGGGTTTCGCACAGCAGGCGGCAACGCTCCAAATCCGGCGCATAGCTTGCCGTCACGACCGCCGCGGTCGGCATCTGGCGAAGGACATCGGCATCGGGACTCGGCATAAACCGGCTGTTCAACGGCTTGCTCCGGGGCCTGCTCTGGGAGAGGCGGGCCTGCGAAGGAATTTCTGGCCGACGACGCGCCACAGGAACAGGGGATTGCCGACCATATAGCGGCGCCAGAGGCGACCCGGTTCGATCCACAGCCGAAACAGCCATTCGAGCCTGAGCCGTCGCATCCACAGCGGCGCCCGCGGCACCGTGCCGCTCAGGAAATCGAGCAGCGCGCCGACGGCGATCGGTAGTGTGCAGTGGCGCGCGTTGATGTGGCGCGCGATCCACAATTCCTGGCGTGGCACACCCATGGCGACAAGCAGCACGTCCGGCCGCAACCTGGCGATGCGATCGACGATTGCCGGCTCCTCGGCGGGAGAGAAATAACCGTCATAGATGACCACGAATCGGTGCTGCAACGCGAGCGCTGCCAGCTTCTTCGACGCCGCCTCGGCGTTGACCTGGGTCGCACCGAGCAGCCCCACGGTCAGCGGCCTGGCGGATGCCTGCAGAAAGGCAGGGATGAAATCGGTGCCGTTGAGATTGTCCGGAAACGAGGCCCCATAAAGCAGTTTCGCCGCCAGATCGACGCCGACACCGTCCGGCAGGATGAGAAAATCCTCGAGCGCCTCGGCAACGACCGGGTCCGTATAGGCGACATTGGCGTTGTGAGCGTTGAGAAAGGTGATCTTGGTGAAGCGCCGCTCAGCAATCAAACGGGTCAGCAGGGCGACCGCATCGTCCCAGCGGATGGCAAGGACCGAGATGCCCAGGATCGATTTCAAACTGTCGACCCCGAAAGCGGCGCGGGCGGTGTGCATATTCATGCAAACACCTCCTGGCCGGCGGGTTCGAGCTTATCCAGGCCGCGCCTGATTGCGGCATCGAGCGCCTTCACCTGCCTGCGGTGGAAAGCGCTGCCGTCGACGTCCCTGACGTCGGCCACTGCTGCTTCCAGGGCGCCGGCGAAGGCCACCGGATCATCGGTCACGACGCAATTGACCGGGCGATGGTCGATGCCGCGCAGCGAATGGCTGGTGGCGACGGAAGGCAGGCCAAGTTCGAAGGTTTCGATGGTCTTGAGTTGCACGCCGCTGCCGGAGGTGCTGATCAGCGGGATGACGGCGGCGCCCCGCACGAAAGCCTGCGCGTCCGGCACGCGGCCGACGAACTCGACGCCGGGATGCGCGGAAATGACGCCGGATGGCACGCCGCCGGCAATCCTGACCCGGAAGTCCGGCCTTAGATGCGGCACCACCTTTTCCAGGAACCAGTCGAGGCCGATGCGGTTCGGCTGCCAGGTCCAGGTACCGATCAGCGCCGCGTCGCAATCGATACGGCGCGGTTCGTTTTGCACGGGCGCTTCGGCGCAAGTCACCAGCGACAGTACCGCCGAACGGTCGTCGGAGGCGACGCCGAGTGCTGAGCGATCTTCTTCGGCCAGCGTGAAGACGAAGCGTGCCCGGCGGCAAAGCCGCTCTTCAATGATCTTGAGCAGCATGGCCTCACGGCGAAACAACAGGCGCTGGAAACGGCCGCCCGCGACAGCGGCGTTCTCCTGCGCCGAACGGTGCTCGACATTGTGGGCGACGAAGATCGACGGCCGGTCGCCGAAAAGCCTTTCGAAGGCGCCGGCAAACTGCACGGAATTCAAGACATAGCCATCGAAAGGGCCGGCGCGGTCGACGGCGGCGCAGACCTCGCCGTCGGTGACCACGCGCAGCTTGACCGACGCGAAAGTGACGCCGGAGAGCGTCGCCTTTGCAACCCAGCCAAGCTTTTGCAGCGATGATGCGCTTTCGGTGCGCACATCGACGGCACCGAGCACGATGGTGTTTTGCGGATCGCTCGCAGGCTTGCCCGGCCAGGTGAAGCCGATCACGGTGACGCGCGCGCCGGCGCGCCGCAACGCGGCGATGATCGCGGCATTGGCGATCTCATAGCCCGAGGCAAGAGCACCGTCGGGCACGATCGATGTGGCGAACAGCAGATGCATCTCACCTATCCAGTGCTGACCCAGCTAGCAAAGCGGGGTGAAGCGTTGATTAAGCGGCAACAATCGAGGGTTGAAGGCCATAAGTTTGCCTGCACGTCCACGAAAGGTGATTAACGAAACGCTAATCCTAAGCTTTTGAGTTTGTTTAAATTGGCTACCAGTCTGGGTCCAAGCGTATCGAGACGTTCGTGCTTCGTGCCGGAAACGTCGGAAGGCGCGCTGTTAGGGTAGCTGGCGTTGAAAGGCCTTGAGGCGCAAGGGTTGCGTTACGAGTGGCGTTATCCTGAGCCAAGCTCAACATTTATGTTGACTTCAACATTTGTGTGGAACATCCTATATGTATGAACAGCAAGAACTGAAGAAATGGCTTGCCGCACAGGGTTGCACCTTCGAAACGAAGAAGGGCGGCTCTGGTCATTTGATCATACGACGAGGTGACCGCAAGTCGGAATTGCAAATGCATGGTGCCGGCAAGGAACTTGGTAGTTGGGATTGAAGGGATGGCTGGATATCGCATCAACGTGGAACCGGACGATAATGGCACTCTGCTCATTACATGTCCGCAGTTGCCAATCGTGGTGACATTTGCCGAAGAGGAATACCTTGTCCGTCGACATGCAGTCGATGCGATAGAGACTGTCCTGGCAAGCATGATCGATGATGGTGAGGACATCCCGCACCCGGATGGAAAGCCAGGCGTAGTCACAGACCTGCCCGCTCTGACTTGGCTTAAGCTCAATCTTTATTGGTCACTACGTGAGGCAGGAATTACGCGTGCCGAGTTGGCGAGACGCCTAAACTGGAAACGCGAGTCGGTTGATCGCCTATTTCGACTCGATCACAAATCGAGGCTCGAGCAGATAGAATCAGCCTTTGCCGCGCTAGGACGCATAGTGGAAGTTGACGTTCGCGTGGCGGCTTAGTTACGAAACGTTATCGTCGGAGTGCTATCGAGAGTCGAAGTCACCTTCTGGGCTGGACACGGATGATCCCTTCGCCATCGGACGATTCGGTATCGATCGCGGGGCGCTCTCCGAGACTTGTCACGACGGCCGTCGAGGCGGTCGTCACGCTGCCGACCTTCAAACGGCCCGATCAGCTGCTGGCGACGCTGGAATCGCTCAAGGTCCAGGAAACCGGCAGACGCTTCGCAATCATCGTCATCGAGAACGAGGCCGAGGCGCGCGCCGGCGCCAAAGCGGCGCTGCCGCTGTTCGAGCGCGGCGAGATATCAGGCATGGTCATCATTGCACATGAGCGCGGCAACTGCAGCGCCTACAATGCCGGCTGGCAGACGGCGATCCTGCATTTTCCAAATTTCAGGCACTTGCTGGTCATCGACGATGACGAGATCGCCGATCCGCAATGGCTCGAGCGCATGTGCAAGGCGACCGAGACGCTCGGTGCTGACATCGTCGGCGGCCCGCAAAGGCCGGCGTTTGCCGACGCGGCCCATGCCAGATGGGCCGAGCATCCGGTCTTTGCGCCACCCTACCGGGAAACCGGGCGTGTACCCGCGCTCTATTCCTCCGGCAATCTGCTGGTTGGGCGTTACGTGCTCACCGCCATGGGGCCGCCCTTCCTCGACCTGAAATTCAACTTCATGGGCGGCGGCGATTCCGATTTCCTGAGCCGTGCAGCACAAAAAGGCTTTGTGCTTGGCTGGTGCGCCGAGGCGCAAGTGCACGAAGCCGTCCCGGCCCGGCGCGTCGAACCCGACTGGATCCGCGCCCGCAGCCTGCGCAACGGCGTCATCTCGACGCTGGTCGAGAAGAAGAAACGGGCCGGCACGCCGTTCGCCGGCACCAGGGTTTTCCTCAAGAGCCTGGCGCTGCTTGCCGCCTCGCCGTTTCGCAGCGCGGCCAGGCTGGCGCGGAGGGGATCATTGGCGACGGCCTTATACCCAATCCATGTAGCTGTCGGCCGCATCCTTGCCGAATTCGGATACGCCAATGAGCAATACCGGCAGCCTGAGAAGAACTGAACGCGCGCCGCTCAGCGCGGCGTTCACACGCGACGGCGTCGCGACCGCGATCGCGGCGCTGCTGTTTACCGTCATCCTGGTGTCGTTCCGTCCCTTCCAGCCGGCCGGCGCCGAAATGACCGGCGACGGCGGCGACATCGTCAACCAGCTCGGCTTCGGCTCGCTCGGCGCGATCTCGATCTTCTCGCTGCTGGCTTTCGCCGACCCGGGCGTGGTGCGCTCGCTGCTCAGCCCGTCCTGGCTGCTGATGCTGGGCTTCTTCGTGCTGTCGGTAGTGATGGCAACCGACCCGCCTTCGGCCATGCGCGCCGCTTCCTTCACGCTGATCGGTATCTTGACGATGGCGACGATCCTGGCGCTTCCCCGCGACGCCGAGGCTTTCTCGAAAGTCATCATCTTCACCATCGTCGTCGTCATCGGCCTGTCCTATATCGGGCTCATCGTCTTTCCGCACGAGGCGCTGCACACCACCGATTCTCTGGAGCCGGAACATGCCGGCCTGTGGCGCGGCGTTTTCACTCACAAGAACATCGCCGGGCCTGTCATGGCCTGCTTCAGCTTCGCCGGGCTGTACCTCTACCGGCGCGGACAGCGGCTCTGGGGCGCGTCAATCTTTTGCGCGGCGATGATCTTCATGCTGCACACCGGTTCCAAGACGACGGCCGGACTGGTGCCGTTTTCGATCCTGATCGTCGTGCTGCCGAGCCTGATCGGCATGCGGCTCGGGACGCCGATCCTGTTCGCGCTGGCCATCATCGCCGCGGCAATCGGCACGCTGGGCATCGTCTTCCTGCCGCCGGTGAAGCATCTGGCGGCACTCTATTTCCCCGACCTGACCTACACCGGGCGCACGACGCTGTGGGAGTTCGCCGGCGAGATGCTGGCGAAGCGGCCGTGGACCGGCTACGGGTTCGAGAGCTTCTGGGGCACGCCGCTGCTGTTGAACCAGGACCAGCCGTTCGACCGGGCCTGGGACATCAGAACCATCGTGCACGGCCATAACGGTTATCTCGACATCGCCGTGCTGATGGGCATCCCGGCGCTCTGCGTGGCGGTCTACACATTCCTGATCGCGCCACTGCGGGATTACATGCGCATCCCCTTGCGCAAGGAAAACATCTATCTCGGCGACTTCTTCATGATGGTGGTGCTGTTCGCCGCGCTGAACGCCTTCCTCGAAAGCTTCTTTTTCCATCGCGCCGACCCGGTCTGGCTGTTCTTCGTGTTCGGCATGTTCGGCCTCAGGCAAGTGTCGCTGCGGCCGATGGCGGTCCGTGGTCCGCCCTGATCCACAGTCCCAACAGGACTTCCCCGCCCCGCCACGAACGTCTATGGGAAACCATCTTTCTGCGGAGGCTTCAATGACGATCGAGCTTGTTCTCGCCGGTTGTGGCAATATGGGCTACGCCATGCTCTCGGGCTGGCTGAAATCGTGCAAGCTCCCCCCGGCGGCGGTCTTCGTGGTCGAGCCTAATGCCGATCTGCGCAAGCGCGCCGAAGCGCTGGGCTGCAGTGCTGCCGCGGACGCCGGCGGTATTCCAGCGGACGCGGTGCCGGCCCTCGTCGTCATTGCGGTGAAGCCGCAAGTGATCCGCGACGTGACCGCCGCGTACAAGCGCTTCAATGATGGCCGCACGACCTTCCTCAGCATCGCCGCCGGAACGCCGGTCGCCACGTTCGAGGCCATTCTGGGTAATCGCGCGCCGGTCGTACGCTGCATGCCCAATACGCCGGCGGCCATTGGCAAGGGCATGATGGTGGTGTTTTCCAACCGACTGGTTTCCAACGACACGAAGCGTTTCGTTGCCGATCTGCTTTCGGCGAGCGGCGAAGTGACTGATATCGACGACGAAGGCCTGATGGACGCGGTGACGGCGGTGTCAGGGTCTGGCCCCGCCTATATCTTCCATTTCATCGAAGCGCTGACGGTGGCTGCCGAGAAGGCCGGTTTGCCGACCAAAACCGCCAAGCTGCTGGCCATGCAGACAGTCTATGGCGCCGCCTCGCTCGCCGCAGAAAGCGGCGAGGAGCCGGGCGTGCTGCGTCAGCAGGTGACCAGCCCCAACGGCACCACGGCCGCCGCACTTGCCGTGCTGATGGGCGAGGACCGGCTGATCCATCTGCTCACCGAAGCGGTGGAAGCAGCGCGGCTGCGGTCGATCGAGTTGGGGAAGTAGCTGCTTGGGCGTTGAAGGCCGGTCGGCGGCGAAGGTCGACGATCAGTTGCCGTAGCGATCCTTCGCGCCTCCCTCTGTCCGCTGGCATCGAATTTCTGCACCGCACTACCCCGCTCCGTACAGCATCTCGTCCTGCAGCCGGCGCAAGGCGAACAGCCTGGTCGCCGGATCGGGCGCGGCATTGTCTGAGGTCAGCAACTCGCCCTTCCTGACCGGTCTCAGCACCTTGCCACCTTCGAGCAGGCCGACCGGCACGGCGCGGTTGGCGCGAGCCTCTTCGACGGTCATGGTCCAGGAGCGGTAGCAGGTCTCGCCGATGGCATCGAAAATCTCGCCGGCGGCGAGATCGCGCTTGGCCACGGCGCAGACCTCGGCGACCGGCCTCGGCAGCGGCACCATGTCCGGCTTGCCATAGAGCGCGATGCGCGCGGCGGTCAACGGCACTTCCAGCGAGGTCAGATGATACGGCCGGAAGAAGCTGTAATAGGGGCCGTGGCCGATATGCAGGTCGTCCATGCGCTCGATGATGCGCGGATGCGTCGCCTCGACGATGACGAAGACGCCGGGCGCCACGCCCTTGCCGATGGTGTAGTCGACGACGCCCTTCCTCGACAGGATGCCGCCATCGGCGCGCGGGATGAGCACCTTGGCCAATTCATCGCGATCGGCCTTGGGGCCGTGCATGCCGGCAATGTCGGGCACCAGCCCGGTGGCGTTGGCGATAGCGCACATCTCGACCATGGTCTTCGAGCCGTCGACGAACTCGACCAGCATGCGTGGGTTCATGTTGCGGCGCAGCGCTTCCTCGCGATACTCGTCGGGAACCGCGTCGTGGTTGAGCGGATTGTTCTTGCCCTTGCCGGCCGAGACGATGGTGTAGCCGAGTGCGGCGGCGAACTCGATCAGTTCCATGCAGCTCGACGGCTCGTCGCCGGCGCCGACCGAATAGACGACGCCGAGCCGGTCGGCCTGCTGCTTCAGATAGCAGCCGATGGTGACGTCGGCCTCGACATTCATCATCACCAGATGCTTGCCGTGCTCCATCGCCATGAGGTCGAAATCGGCGGCGACGCCGGGCTTGCCGGTGGCGTCGATGACCACGTCGATGAGCGGATTGGTGACCAGCATCTCGTTCGAGGTGATGGCGATTTTTCCGCTCTCGATCGCTTCGCTGACCTTCGACGGCGTATCGGCCTCCCGTGCCATCGCCTCGTCGCCATAGGCGATGCGGACGGCATCACGCGCCGTGTGCGGGCGGCGGGTCGAGACGGCGCACACCGAAATGCCCGGCATCAGCATGGCTTGCGTCACCAGGTCGGTGCCCATCTCGCCGGAGCCAATGACGCCGATGCGCACCGGACGGCCTTCCGCGGCGCGCTTGGCGAGATCGCTGGCAAGCCCGGTCAGGGCGACATTGGTCATGCGCAAGTCCACTGCTTTTGATTTGAAGGGGGAATAGCAGGGAATGGTAACCTTTTGCCAACGAAACCGGCCGCCGTCGGCAATTTCTTGCGCATCACCCTGGGGACTGGAAGAAGCTGGTTCAGCGCCGGCGGATGGCGAGGAGCGCAGCTAACAAATCGAGTGAAATTCTTAGTCATTCCTTTATGCATCGCTGCTTGAATAGGCAAATGGGATGGGGTGGCGGTACCTTCAGGCGTTTTTTCAGCTCTCCGCGACGAATCAGCGAGAGCGGCAACGTTGCTACTATTTTTGCCCTGTCTTTGCCGATTATTGTCGGCGGTGCGGGCCTGGGTGTCGAAACTTCCTATTGGTATTATAGCAGCCTGAAGCTACAGGCGGTGGCGGATGCGGCAGCCTATGCTGGTGCCTTGGAAAAAGTTTCTGGATCCGACAAGCCAACGATTGTCTCGGCCGCGACACTGTCAGCGATCACGAACGGCTGGGGACCATCGACAGGCACAATCGAGGTCTTCACGCCTCCATCGTCCGGACCGAATGTCGCAAAAAAGGCGGTCGAGGTCATCGTCCATCAGACGCTCGATCGATTTTTCACATCGATATTCAGTCAAAGCGCGGTCGGCGCACAGGCAAGGGCCGTGGCTCTTATCACGGACGCGTCAAAAGCCTGCGTTCTGGCGCTCAACCCTTCCGCTTCGAGAGCGGCGCTCTTTTCCGGCAGTTCGAACCTCAAGCTGACCGGCTGCTCCGTCATGTCGGATTCAATCGCCGCGGACGGCCTCAAGCTTCAAGGGTCGGCATATCTGGAGGCCGATTGCCTGATATCGGCAGGCGGTGTTTCATTGAGCAACGCTGTAAAAACCGTTTGCGCGAACCCGCTTACCCAGGCGCTGCCCGCTGCGGATCCTTTTGCCGACTTGCCGGCGCCGCCAGCCACGAACCCCTGTCAAAACGACAATCTGTCGACCTTGAAACCTGGAACATACTGCAAGGGGCTCAGCTTGAGCGGCAGTGTAACGCTCTCGCCTGGGGTATATGTCGTTGAGGGGGGCGATTTCAAAGCAAGCGCGAACGCAATTATTTCCGGCGACGGAGTCATCATCTATCTGGCCGGCAGCTCCGGCGTCAGCATGAACGGCACGGCCACCGTCAAGCTTAGCGCACCGACGTCAGGCACCTATTCGGGTGTGCTGTTTTACGGCGACAGAGCAAACCTGGCGGGATCAAACTCGTTTAATGGCACGGCGGATTCGCTTCTGACCGGTGCTCTGTATTTTCCAACTCAGGAGGTTAAATATCTCGGCAATTTCTCGGGCCAAGGTGGTTGCACACAGGTCGTCGGCGATACGATAGAGTGGTCCGGCGCTACAAGCATCAAGCAGGATTGCACCAGCCTTGGGATGCGAGAGATTCCAGCCGCGCAATCCGTTCAGCTTGTCGAGTAACCGTCATGGAACAGCGGTCCGGTCGGATTTTCCGAAACGATTCGGGTGTTGCTGCGGTGGAGTTTGCCCTGATTGTGCCGATCCTTTGCCTGGTACTTCTTGGCATCATTAACGGCTGGTCTTTCGTATCAAGCTCGCTGTCGATGCGCGCAAGCGTCAAGACGGCGGCAAATCTTGTGATGGGGGGAGCAACCGACGACGCGGCCACCCAAGCCGTCGCCCTTTCGAGTTGGGAAAACCATCCCGAAGGCGCACAGGTTACACTGGGCCGGAAATACATGTGCGGAAGCACCGTGGTCGATGCATCGAGCCTGTGCAACGGGGGGACGAAAGCTCCCTCGGTCTTCGTCGAAATAACAGCGACGGCGACCTGGTCCCCGCCCTTCATGTTTGGCACGTTTTCTCTTTCTCGCGAGATCGGCCATCAAGAGGTGATCCGTGTCCGCTAAACGGATCGCGAGAGCGTTCAAACGTGACGCATCAGGCGGGACTGGGCTGGAATTCGCGCTGATCGCACCTTTTCTGATAATGCTTTTGTTCGGTATCTTCGCATTCGGCTGGGCTTTGAATGCCATGTCCAGCGTTCGCTATACGCTGGAAACGTCCTCACGTGCGCTGCAGTTGAAGAACTCGCTGACCGAGGCCGAAATAGAGGCCATAGCCACAGACAAATTGCTGGGTTTGGGATTGAAAGATGTCGATGTGACGATAGCAATCGACCCTCCCAGCGGCGGCTTCCGCATGGCGCATCTCACGGCCAGATATGCTTTTGTGATCGAGTTCCCGTACTTCGACCAATATCCGATCAATTATGCGACAACTGTCACAGTTCCGTTGGTTGGATCGTGAGAGCGTCCAACAGCGCCTTACGCAACAGGCGGTGGGGCGCCGATTGATTGACACCGCCGCAGGGTAGATGGCGGCGATCGGTGGCGTGAGCGAACGGGTCGTCGTCGCTACAAAGACACGTTTCTGGAAAGGACAGCCAACAACCGCACTAGGCCGGACAGGCTCGTCACGCTTACGCAGTGATGCCGTCAGAGCGCCGGCAAGTGGCCGGGAATACCGAACGGCAACTTGACAATAGCCCAGTCTTTCAAATTGAGTGAAACCACGATCAATAGAGAGTCGGCACAAGACAGATGGGCGAGACGGATATGGCGTGGAGTGAAAGAAAGACCGGATACGGCAAAGGCCACTATTTCAATCAAATGGGCCTTGCCCTGCTGGTGCTCGTCTTTCTCATCGCCTTGCCGCTCGCTTTCTTTCCCGAAGACATACGGAAGTTTTACCTCAGCGAGGGCGGTCCAATTGAAGTCTTCTCGGCCGCCGGCTACCTGATCGTCGTGGCAACGCTTGTCCGGGAAATGTCATATCGGGACCTGCTGAAGCGGTGGTATCTCGTTGCCATCCTGATCGCGATGTGCCTGCGCGAGCTGGACTTCCATGCGCATTTCACCACCCACAACATCACCAAGACCACCCTCTATATCTCGCCTGACGTTCCGCTGTTGGAAAAGCTCATGGGCGCGGCGGTCGTGATTGCCCTCGCCGTTGCCTTCTATTTGCTCCTGAAGAACGGCTTCCGCAGCTTTGTGCACGGGCTTCGCCACGGCGAGGCGACTGCTGTTGCCATTGCCGCCGCTATCGGCTGCGCCGTCCTCTCCAAGGTCATCGACGGCGCGCCATCAAATCTCACATTTCTCAACATCCACCTCACCCGGATTCATACCTCCACAGTGTTCGAGGAAATTCTCGAACTGGGGATTCCGATCTTCCTGGCCATCGCGGCGTTCGCGGCCTTCCCGACGCAGGATGGTCTCACAAAGAGGGCCTCGGGACAGGTCACGCCAGACAACCCAAGATCCGTCACCTGAACGCCGGATCCAAACGGACCAGGACTTCTCGAACTTGATGCTCTGGTCCGCCGCCATATTGCCTCTACTTGCTTGAGAAGCAGGTGAGGCTCGTATGTGGAATGTGGCGAAAGACAGCTGGGTTCTCCTTAAGGAGAGCATTGTCGGCTTCATCAATGACAATGCCTTGAGCCACGGCGCAGCGATGGCGTTTTATGCCACGACCTCGCTTGCGCCGATCCTGCTCATCGTTGTCGCCATCGCAGGCATGGCCTTCGGAAACGATGCCGCACAACTGGCGCTTTCGGCCCAGCTGGCGGGCCTGATGGGTCCGCAGAGCACCGAGCTTTTGCAAGCGACAATCGAGAACGCGTCACAAAAAGAGGCGGGAACTCTTGCCAGCATTTTGGGGCTCGCCACGCTGTTGGTTGCCGCATCCGGCGTCTTCGGCGAAATGCAGGTTGCCCTGAACGAGATCTGGAAAGTCAAACCGGTTGGCACATCGATTTCACGGCTCGTCCGGGCGCGCGCTGCCAGTCTGGGTCTGGTCGCGGCGCTTGGCTTTCTGCTGCTGGTATCCCTCGTCGTAAGCGCTGCAATTTCGGCGCTTGGGGATATCATCAACGCATATCTGCCCTTTGGCACCCTCATCCTGAGCGCAATCAACGGGATCGTGTCGTTTGCCATGATCGCCCTGTTGTTTGCGGCAATCTACAAGATACTGCCCGACCGCGCGCTGCAATGGCGCGACGTTGGCGTCGGCGCCGTAGCGACGGCGTTTCTCTTCACGATCGGCAAGTCGCTGATCGGCTGGTATATAGGGACTAGCGCCATCGCTTCGTCATACGGGGCAGCCGGTGCACTGCTCGTCGTGCTGCTGTGGGTTTTTTATTCGTCCGAAATCTTTCTGTTGGGTGCCGAATTTACACGAGCCTACTCGGTTCGATATGGCAGCCGGTCCGATCTGGAGGCGACCATTGAAGCAAGAAAATCGCGAACAGAGGCCGGCGACGGCGGCCAGGATCGAAAAAACTGAATACGAAGTCGTCGGCTGGATTGTTTCCGCAGGACGCTCACTGCGTCCCCAAGCCATTTCCGGTATCAACGCCGGCGCTGAGACGCCCGGCGCGGCGCCCTGAGGCAGGCATGGCCTTGGGGACATCCGATCGAAGCGACCCGCGGAGCTCCTTCGCCGCAGCCACCAGCTTGGCGCGGCTGCTTCCATATCTCCTGATCAACTGATGGACTTGTGCTGGGGTGATGCCGTTCTGTCGGGCAAAATGCCTTACCACATAAGCTTCGCTGCCGGAGATCCGATCCCGGTGGCGCGGATAGAGCTTCGCCGCGTCGGCTGTCATGCCTACTCTCCTTGTCGCGTTTACTCACGATGTATGATTGGCCAACGCAAAACGGGCGAATTCGTTGCCGCATACGGCACCAATGCAGTTTGCTTTTTCGCCGCAGGCCCGAGCGCCCGGCCAAAGCAATCGGGTCGAAGCACGTCTCTGATTAAGTCGATACGTCGATTTTTCGAGACTCAGCCCTCTGGCACGCGCATGATATGGGCAGGGAGGAAAAGCCATGCGCGAATTGCCAAAGAGCATTGACGCAGATGTTGTAATCGAAATCAGCAGGTTGCTTGACGACCGTGCTAAGTCGGCACCAGTGCCAGTCCACAAGCTTGCCTCGATGATCTCGAATAGTGTCGAGACCGATCTGCCGACAGCTTCCATCGAAGAGCTGATCGTTGAAATGGCCATGACGCGCCAGCTCCCGATGCTGTTCGATCTACCGGAGGCGGATGCAGACAACGTCATATCGATCGCCTTGGCGCGCGCCAGCTGATCGTGCTGCCGAACCTTCTGTCGAGTGATTTCAAGACGCGGATCGTTCTCATTCGATCCCCTGCTCCAACTAGCCCCGCTGGCTCCGCCCGGCGGCTTTTCGCTGCGTTGCCGAATATAATCGTCATCGGCCGTCGCCGTTCGGGAACATGTGGTGTCCATTTGCATTTCCCTTTGAACAGCAAAGGAGGAATTCATGAACTGGGATCAAATCAAGGGAAAATGGATGCAGTTCAAAGGCAAGGCCAAGGAGCAATGGGGTGACCTCACCGACGATGACCTTGATCGCATCGAAGGCAATCGTGACCAACTCGCAGGCCGTCTTCAGGAGCGGTATGGGATCGCCAAGGAAGAGGCAGAGCGCCAAGTAGACGACTGGTCCAGAAGCCTCACCTGAGCGTTCAGTATAAAAGGCTGCGCCGTCGATCGGCGCAACCTCGACAGAGTCCTGGAGCGGGACCGTTCAAATTGAACTGGACATCCCGCTTTATCTGTTTGGTTAGCCGCATTTCTGCGACGCCAAGCGATTCTACTGGCTGCAAAATGCGCTAAGCCTGCCGCTCCGAAACAAGCGGCGGGCGACGTGTAGGCGACGGTGACGGGGTGATCTGCGCCACCCGTCGCTCCAGGATTTTCGGAACGAGAGCTAGCGCGCCGATTGTCTCTTGGCTTGTGCTGCGACGGCGGTGACGAAATATAGCACGCCGCTCGGGACGGGCTATAGGCGAAAGGATCAGCTCGGCAGCCCTTATGGTAAGGCCATGCTTTTTAGCGAAAGCAGCTATTTCGTAAGGCTTGTCGTGGTCTATGGCCGGACCCGTAGTCTTCGTTCATTGCTTCCTCCCGTTTGCGACGTTCCTCGCCTTGGCCCCTCCTTGGCGAAAGATTAACTTACGGGGCGTTGAGAGAGTCTACCGATTGGAGATTGCAAAAAGCCTACGGTGGACGACCGCCTGATACGGCCCGTCGAGGCGTAAGCTCCGATTTTGTCCGCTGCACGTCGAAAAAGATTATATGATTGCGCTGATATCGCAGGTGGTCGACGCAAGCCAATGCCGATCTTTTCAGTCAAGCACACGACCGTCTATCGCTACACGCAACCGGTGACGTTTGGCGAGCACCGGCTGATGTTCAGGCCGCGCGATAGTTTCGATCAGCGACTTCTGGATCACGCCCTGTTTATCGACCCCGAGCCGAATGAGGTTGGCTGGATCCATGACGTTTTCGGAAACTGCGTTGCGGTAATCGACTTCAAGGGCTCCGGCGACGAACTGCGTTTCGTGACAGACATTCGGCTCGATCACACGCCGCAGCATGCGCCTGATTTCCGTATCGATGAAGCAGCGCTCAGCTATCCATTTTCCTATGACCCCGACGAGGCAACCGACCTCACCCAAACCATCGAGCGCCATCATCTCGATGACGGCGACGAGATCGGTAAATGGGCACAACAGTTCGTGAGTGCCAGAGGGCACACCGAGACGGGCAAATTGCTGATGACGCTTTGCTACGCAATCCACGAGAGCTTTGTTTATTCCCGTCGAACTGAATCAGGGACGCAACCGCCTCTCATGACGTTGCACGTGCGTCGAGGCACATGCCGAGACTTTGCGCTGTTCATGATGGAAGCGGTTCGTTCGCTCGGTTTTGCCGCACGTTTTGTGACTGGCTATGTCTATGTGCCGAGCCGCGACAGCGCTTCTGTCCTCGGCGGCGGTTCGACGCATGCCTGGTGCCAGGTCTATCTGCCTGGCGCGGGTTGGGTCGAGTTCGACCCCACCAATGGCATTGTCGGCAACCGGGATCTGATCAGAGTGGCTGTGGCCAGGCATCCTGGGCAAGCCATACCTCTTTCCGGAAGCTACTGCGGCAGCGCGTCGAGCTTTCTCGGCATGACGGTGGAGGTCAAGGTGGTCAAGGAAGCCGGCATCAATAACCAGCATCAATAAAAATTAGCATCTTCTAATGCGTTTGGAACTGTTCGCGGCAATCCGGAGTTTGCTTAAATCAACGCATTGGAGCTTCGATGCGTATCCGCGCAGGGTTCAATCTTGCCTACGAATGTCCGCAGCCGACACCGATGCTGCTCGTCCTCGAGATCCATCCTTCACGCCGCGTCGATCTTTTGACAGAACAGATCATCGGCTTCGATCGCCCGGTCGAAGCCCGCGGCTACATCGACGTTTTTGGCAATTTGTGCACGAGAATAGAGGCGCCCGCCGGGCTCACGACGATATCAACGAACTTCGAAATTTATGACACCGGCAAGCCGGAAATTGTGGCCGCGGGCGCCGTCCAGCACGACATCAAAGAGCTGCCCGACTACGTGCTCAGGTTTCTTCTCGGCAGTCGCTATTGCGACACCGATCGGCTTGGCGACTTCGCTTGGACCAATTTTGGCAATACTGCACCCGGATGGGCGCGCGTCCAGGCGATCTGCGATTTCGTTCACGAACACATCACCTTCAACTATCAGGCCGCGGACACGCAGCGGACCGCCCACGGCGCGCTAACCGATCGGGCCGGCGTCTGTCGTGATTTTGCACATTTGGCAATCACGCTGTGCCGTTGCATGAATATCCCGGCGCGATACTGCACCGGCTATCTCGGCGACATAGGGATACCGCCGATGCCGTATCCCATGGATTTCAACGCATGGTTCCAAGCCTATCTCGGCGGCCATTGGTTCACCTTCGATGCACGGCACGCCTCGCATAGGCAGAATCCTGATGGCGAGGGG
The DNA here is from genome assembly GCF_055811555.1 of Mesorhizobium sp. WSM4813. Lineage (NCBI taxonomy): Bacteria > Pseudomonadati > Pseudomonadota > Alphaproteobacteria > Hyphomicrobiales > Phyllobacteriaceae > Mesorhizobium > Mesorhizobium sp. WSM4813. The sequence continues at coordinate 24,575 of NZ_JBVVQU010000042.1, read as the reverse complement.
ATGCGATGCCAATGACGTCGCGATCTCAACGAGCTTCGGTCTTTCCCGGCTCACCCGCTTCGAAGTCATCACAGAAGAAATCCAAGCCGAGCCTGAGAAGGCGTCAGCCCGCCACACCTTTCGGCATGACGGGCTTCAGCGTGAGGGGTCAAGTCAGTCGTAAACCTTCACAATCTTGCGGGTACCTGGATCGACCAGGACGGTCCGGCCGTCGACGACGACGTAGCGGTACTGAACGTCCGGCACCTCGTAAAGCTCGACTGTTTCGGGCAGAGGTGTGCCGATGTTGAGCTCCACGCCGGGAAGGCTGAGGGATGCCACCGGTTTCTTTTTCACGTATTCGCGGATCACAACGTCCTGCTCGGGTTGAATAATGACGTCTTGAGCGGCGGCGGCGCTGACGCCAACGAACAGAAGGATGCCTGCCGCAGCCGATGTAAGTTGCTTACCCATAATTGCCTCCAAGCAACCTTCAGCTGCGGTGCTTGATTGCTGCCGCGACGGGTTGCATAGTTATCTGAACGATGCGGAGCAATTCTTGTTCCACTGGCAGTGCGTGAACCCGCTGCTACCGCATATCACGCTGACGTTGAGGCCCGCGAACCCTCCCGCTCAAGGCCTAGGTTCTTCCGGAGGAGGCGCGTTTGGGACTGGACAATCAGGGTGTGGCCAATTTTCACACGGAGAGGGCTTGTCGCTAGCGTCGCCAGAACGTTCCACAAGTTTTGCGAATCCGTAGGCGAAGGCGGCAAGAAGCGCCAGGATAACCACTATTCGAGCGGCCATACGGGACTGTAGCAGCCCGCTTAGGATTGACCCAGCATCAGCTTGCGCTCGGCAGGCTGCACCCAGATTTGTGGCGAGGTCCGCAAGACCTGAACGCATTTCTTGACCTCCACACCGTTGCCACAGCTGGGCGACGTGAATGCGTCGGTACGCCGGCATAGATTTGCACGGGCTCGCTGGCACCGGCCGATGGAAGGACGAAAAATCGGTAGTTTGCTACGCGCATGTCAAGACTGATTGCTCCCGACTCCTAAACGCAAAGGGAACAGGCGAAGCGCACTATTGAAAATCTTCGGGAAAACTGGTGCTGCGAGAGAGGATTGAACTCTCGACCTCTCCCTTACCAAGGGAGTGCTCTACCACTGAGCTACCGCAGCCGCTGATGGCGGGGCTTCTGCCATATCGAACCGGCAAGCGCAAGGCCAAGCGCAAGCCATCTGTGAAAGCCCGCTCCGACGGCTTTTCCGGACATGGCAGCGCCACAATGTTGGCTATCCCTCCATAGCGCGCTGGCCGGACGGAACCATGAACGACAAGAAAACTCCACCTGACAAGGGCGGCGGTCCATCGAAAAAGAACGGTCAACCGAATAAGGTCGACCGCAAGACCCGGCTTGCCGAGGAATTGCGCGCCAATCTGCAAAAGCGCAAGGCGCAGTCGCGCTCGCGGCGCACCGGCGGGGCCGACCAGCGGCCGGAAGGGCTAGGCGCCTTAAGGGAAACGCAAAAGGATTGACCTATATCAACAGGCCGGCCAGGGCGCTGGAATCCTGTTTCTTGAACCAAGCCGGCCAATGGTCTAGACCGGCCACAACAGACTCAACCGATTGAAAACCGGCCCTTTGGCCGAGGGGACGTTCTTCCATGGATCGCATCAGAATTGTCGGCGGCAACAAGCTTGCCGGAAGCATCCCGATCTCGGGCGCGAAGAACGCCGCGCTGCCGCTGATGATCGCTTCGCTTCTGACCGACGACACACTGACGCTGGAAAACGTGCCGCATCTGGCCGATGTCGAGCAGCTTATCCGCATTCTCGGCAATCATGGCGTCGACTATTCGGTCAATGGCCGCCGCGAAAAGCAGCAAGAGGGCTATTCGCGCACCATCACTTTCTCCGCCCGCAACATCGTCGACACCACGGCACCCTACGACCTGGTGTCGAAGATGCGTGCCTCTTTCTGGGTGATCGGCCCGCTGCTCGCCCGCATGGGCGAGGCCAAGGTCTCGCTTCCGGGCGGCTGCGCCATCGGCACGCGGCCGGTCGACCTTTTCCTGGAAGGCCTTCAGGTGCTGGGCGCCGATATCGACGTCGACACCGGCTATGTCATCGCCAAGACCAGGAACGGCCGTCTTGTCGGCAACCGCTACGTCTTCCCGAAAGTGTCGGTCGGCGCCACCCATGTGTTGATGATGGCGGCTTCGCTGGCCAAGGGCGAGACGGTGCTCGAAAATGCCGCCCGCGAGCCCGAGATCGTCAACCTCGCCGAATGCCTCAACGCCATGGGCGCCAGGATTCATGGGGCCGGCACCGAGACCATCACCATCGACGGCGTCGAAGCGCTGTCGGGCGCCCGCGTCCGGGTGATACCCGACCGCATCGAGACCGGCACCTATGCGATGGCCGTCGCCATGACCGGCGGTGACGTCATGCTCGAAGGCGCGCGGGCTGACCTGCTGCAGACCGCGCTCGACGTGATTTCCCAGACCGGCGCCGAGATCACGCAGACCAATTCCGGCATCCGCGTCAGGCGCAACGGCGCCGGCATTGCGCCGGTCGACGTGACGACAGCGCCGTTCCCGGCGTTCCCGACCGACCTGCAGGCGCAGTTCATGGGCCTGATGACGATGGCCAAGGGCAAGTCGCGCATCACCGAGACGATCTTCGAAAACCGCTTCATGCACGTCCAGGAGCTTGCCCGGCTCGGCGCCCACATAACACTGTCCGGCCAGACGGCGATCGTCGACGGCGTTTCGAAGCTGAAGGGCGCGCCGGTCATGGCGACCGATCTTCGCGCTTCGGTGTCGCTGGTCATCGCCGGCCTGGCGGCCGAAGGCGAGACAACGGTCAACCGCGTCTACCATCTCGACCGCGGTTTTGAGCGGCTGGAAGAAAAGCTGTCCGGCTGCGGCGCGGTGATCGAGCGGATTTCGGGGTAGGCGATTTGGCAAGGCTTTGCGGCGCGGTTGCACGAGCCGGAAAGGCCAACTGGAATCTGATCTCGATTCAACCGAGATCAGGCTCCAGATTCCTGCCTGAGCATGATCTTTTCCAAAAACCGGTTTCCACTTTTCGGGATCATGCTCTAACAGAAGGCTGAATAATCAACCGTCAGGTGTGAAATCCGCATGGCTCTCAAGCTTGTCGCGCTCGACGATCAGGACCTGAGCATCGTCTCGGCCCATGTCCAGGACGCCGTGCTGAAGGTCGGCGACCTCGAATACATGCCGGCGGCCAAGCGCTTCGTAATGACCATGAACCGCTTCGTCTGGGAGGCGAAATCGGGCCTGTTCCGCCAGCACAATGAGCGGCGGCAAAGCGTGCTGCATTTCGACCGGGTGCTGGGCGCCAAGACCAGCGGCATTGCCCGCGACAAGCCCGACGAAGTGCTGTCGCTGCTGGCGATCAGCTTCCTCGCGCTCGCCAAGCCGGCCGGCGTTGTCGAGCTGATCTTTTCAGGTGGCGGCGCGATCATGCTCGATGTCGAGTGCATCGAGGCGCGGCTGGCTGACATTGGCGGCGCCTGGGAAGCGACGTCGCGCCCCTTCCACAGAGCCTGAGCAGCACAAGATGGCCATCACCCTTCGTCTGTCCGATGCCGATTTCGAGCAGCGTTTTGCCGCGTTCCTTTTGACCAAGCGCGAGGTCTCGGCGGACGTCGACGCCGTGGTGCGCGCGATCATCGCGCGGGTGCGCGCCGAGGGTGACGCGGCGCTCATCGACTACACGCAGAAATTCGAACAGGCCGATCTGAAAGGCCTCGGCATAGCCGTGTCGCAAGACGACATCGCAAACGCCTACGGTGCGGCCGATCCGGAGACGATCGAGGCGCTCAAATTCGCCCGTGACCGGATCCGTTCCCATCACGAGCGGCAGCGGCCGCAGGACGACCGCTATACGGACGCTGCCGGCGTCGAGCTCGGCTCGCGCTGGACGGCGATCGAGGCGGTCGGGCTTTATGTGCCGGGCGGCACGGCGAGCTATCCAAGCTCGGTGCTGATGAGCGCCGTACCGGCCAAGGTCGCCGGCGTCGAGCGCATCGTCATGGCGGTGCCGGCGCCCGGCGGCATCATCAATCCGCTGGTGCTGGTGGCGGCGGATCTGACCGGCATATCCGAAATCTACCGCGTCGGCGGTGCGCAGGCGATCGCAGCGCTGGCCTATGGCACCGAGACGATAAAGCCGGTCGCCAAGATCGTCGGTCCCGGCAATGCCTATGTCGCCGCGGCCAAGCGCCAGGTGTTCGGCACGGTCGGCATCGACATGATCGCCGGGCCTTCGGAAGTGCTTGTCGTGGCCGACGGCAGCAACGATCCGGAGTGGGTCGCCGCCGACCTGCTCGCCCAGGCCGAGCATGACGTTTCGGCGCAGTCGATCCTGATCACCGACGATCCTGCCTTCGGCGAAGCGGTCGAACAGGCGGTCGAACGCCAGTTGAAAAACCTGTCGCGCGCCGAGACGGCGGCGGCGAGCTGGCGCGACTTCGGTGCCGTCATCCTTGTTCCCCGAATCGAGGCAGCACTGCCGCTGGTCGACCGCATCGCGGCCGAACATGTCGAGCTTGCCATCGACGAGCCGGAAGCATTCCTGGCGCGGATGCGCAATGCCGGTGCGGTGTTTCTCGGCCGCCACACGCCGGAAGCCATCGGCGACTATGTCGGCGGATCCAACCACGTGCTGCCGACGGCGCGCTCGGCGCGCTTCTCGTCCGGGCTTTCGGTGCTCGATTTCGTCAAGCGCACCTCGATCCTGAAGCTCGGGCCGGAGCAGCTGCGGGAGCTGGCGCCGGCGGCCATCGCGCTGGCCACAGCGGAAGGCCTCGACGCGCATGGACGCTCCGTCGCCATACGGCTGAACATGTAGACTGATATGTCGGACTACGATCGAACCCATGCCAGGCTGATCGATGTCGAACTCGACGAATCGATCGGCCGTTCGACGCCCGATGTCGAGCATGAGCGGGCGGTGGCGATCTTCGACCTGATCGAGGAAAACAGCTTCCAGCCGGTCAATGACGACGGCGCCGGGCCTTATCGGCTAAAACTGTCGCTGGCCGAATCCCGCCTAGTCTTCGCGGTGACGCGTGAGGACGGCGCGGCCGTGGTCACCCACATCCTGTCGCTGACGCCGCTCAGGCGCATCGTCAAGGACTACTACATGATCTGCGAAAGCTACTACGACGCCATCCGCACCTCGACTCCCAGCCAGATCGAGGCGATCGATATGGGCCGGCGCGGGCTGCACAATGAAGGCTCGCAGACGTTGATGGACCGGCTGGCCGGCAAGATCGATATCGATTTCGATACGGCGCGCCGGCTGTTCACGCTGGTCTGCGTGCTGCACTGGCGAGGCTGAGCTGCCAGCCCCTCTGCCCCGCTCGATCCTGCCCCGCTCGATCCTGTTTGTCTGCGGCATGAACGCGGTGCGCTCGCCAATGGCCGAACTGCTGACGCGCCAGGTGCTTCCGGCCACCACCTTCGTGGCGTCGGCCGGAGTGCGCGGCGGCGAACGCGACCCGTTCGTCGACGCCGTGCTGGCCGAGGACGGGCTGTCGCTGGGTGAACGGCACCCGAGGACACTGGACGATCTCGAGGACGACTATTTCGACCTGATCGTCACGCTGTCGCCGGAAGCCCATCACACCGCGCTCGAGCTTACCCGCTCGCTTGCCGTCGACGTCGAATATTGGCCGATGCCTGACCCGACTGGCGTCAGCGGCACGCGTGAGCAGATCATAGCCGCCTATCGCGAGGTGCGCGAACGGCTAAGGGCGCGAATCGGCCGCCGTTTCCTGGCGCCGGAAGCAAAAAACGGCGCTGATTAAGCGTGTTCACAAGCGCACGATTATCATATAGGTTCCGCCCAAATTCCGGCCGGGGCGCTGGGAATCCCATCCAAGCAAAGGTATCGAATGCCGAAGGAAGAAGTCCTCGAGTTTCCGGGTGTCGTCACGGAATTGTTGCCCAACGCGATGTTCAGGGTGAAGCTCGAAAACGAACACGAAATCATCGCCCACACAGCCGGCCGTATGCGCAAGAACCGCATCCGCGTGCTGACTGGCGACAAGGTCCTGGTCGAGATGACACCCTACGACCTGACCAAGGGCCGTATCACCTACCGTTTCAAGTAAGATCGTCAGAGTTCGGCCGGGATCGCGATGAGCATTTTGCAGAAGCTCGTGCTTGCCTCGGGTTCGCCGCGCCGGATCGAATTGTTGCAGCAGGCCGGCATCGAGCCGGACCGCGTGCTGCCGGCGGGTGTCGACGAGACGCCGCTGCGCGCCGAGCATCCGCGCTCGCTGGCCAAGCGCCTGTCGAAGGAAAAGGCCGAGAAGGCGCTGGCCTCGCTGCAGGCGGAAGAAGACTATGTGCCCAGCTTCGTCCTGGCCGCCGACACGGTGGTCGCCGTCGGCCGGCGCATCCTGCCCAAGGCCGAAACGTTCGAAGACGTCGCCAATTGCCTCGGGCTGCTGTCAGGTCGTTCGCACCGGGTCTATTCCGGCCTCTGCCTGATCACGCCGGGAGGCAAGCTGCGCCAGCGGCTGGTCGAGACCAGGGTGCGTTTCAAGCGGCTGCCGCGCGCCGAGATCGACGCCTATGTCGCCTCGGGAGAATGGCGCGGCAAGGCCGGTGGCTACGCCGTCCAGGGCCTCGCCGGCGCCTTCGTCGTCAAGCTTGTCGGCTCCTACACCAACGTCGTCGGCCTGCCGCTCTATGAGACGGTGGCGCTGCTGACCGGCGAGGGCTTCAAGGTGCATGCCAACTGGCGGTCAGCTCGGCCATGATCTCGGGGCGACCATGAGCTCGGACGACAAGGTCACGCCGCTGCGCCCCAAGCGGCCCTGCCCCGAATGCGGCAAGCCGTCGGCGCGCGAGACCTACCCGTTCTGCTCCGCACGCTGCAAGGACATCGACCTCAACCGCTGGCTCAAGGGCGCCTACGTCATTCCGGCCCGCGACGACGAGGACGAAACTGACAACGACCCTCCCAAGTGAGGCTGTTCAGAGCAGCCTGCGGGCCTCGACCGCGCCCCATAAATCAGCCTGTCAGACAACTGTTCGTTTCCCGCCTGAAATCAACGCTTAAGCGCTGGACAGGTCGGATTCCCGTGCTATAACCCACGCGCTTTCAAGGGGCGCCTGCGGCGCTTTCAAGAAATCCGGTGTGCAGGACTGCCCGCGTGCCGGAACAGGCCCAGATAGCTCAGTTGGTAGAGCAGCGGACTGAAAATCCGCGTGTCGGTGGTTCGAATCCGCCTCTGGGCACCATCCCCTCTTCTCCCGACACTCCCTTTCGCCGAAGCTTCTGCGCTTCTGTTCCACAAACGACCGAAATCGTTCATCTTTTTGGGAAGGATGGCGCGATTGAGCGCGTTTCATGGAATTTCGGCGTATTTGATCTAACGGGGCGGAGGGCTGGTATTTCCGTTGGTACTGGACATCCTGATGGTATCGAAACAGCCAAAGGGAGGTGTCCCACAAATGGCCCTTTCCGACGTGAAATGCCGAAATGCCCGTCCTGCTTCCAAGCTACTGAAATTGTCTGACGGCGGCGGGCTCCAGCTCTGGGTGCAGCCCACCGGATCCCGCCTTTGGCGCCTCGCCTATCGATTTGACGGCAAGCAGAAGCTTCTGGCGTTGGGCAGCTATCCCCTTATGTCGCTCGCCGAAGCACGCAAAGCGCGCGATGACGCCAAACGTCTCCTCCTAACTGGCATCGATCCCGCACAGGAACGCAAGTTGCGAAAGGTCGGTTCGGCAAAGGACAGCTTTCGATCAATCGCCGAGGAATATGTGGACAAGCTGAAGAAAGAGGGATGTGCCGACCGCACTATCACCAAGGTCAAATGGCTACTCGACTTCGCCTATCCCACCTGTGGGCACAAGTGCATTCGGGACATTGACGCGGCCACTATCCTTGCTGCCCTTCGTAGCGTGGAGGTGCGCGGTCGATACGAATCGGCCAGGCGGCTGCGCTCGACCATTGGCAGCGTCTTTCGATACGCCATCGCCACTGCACGCGCCGACACTGACCCAACGTCGGCGCTGAGGGGCGCGCTCATTAGGCCAATAGTCACACCGCGTGCCGCCATTACCGATCCGAAGGCTTTGGGCGGCTTGCTGCGTGCGATCGAGACATTCAACGGACAGCCCGCAACCCGAGCGGCTCTGAAGTTGATGGCGCTGCTGTTTCCCCGCCCCGGTGAGCTTCGCGCTGCCGAATGGGGGGAGTTCGACTTCGACAGTTCGGTATGGACTATCCCGGAAGCGCGAATGAAAATGCGACGACCGCACCGCGTTGCTCTTTCAACGCAAGCTTTGAATATCCTGGCCGAGCTTAAAAAAATGTCCGGCGCCGAGACGCTGCTGTTTCCAAGCGTGCGATCGCCTTCTCGTCCGATTTCCGACAATACACTCAACGCCGCCCTGCGTCGCATGGGTTACAGCAAGAATGAAGCAACGGCCCATGGCTTCCGAGCAACGGCATCAACTTTGTTGAACGAATGCGGCAAGTGGCATCCAGACGCCGTAGAGCGACAGCTGGCTCATATTGAAAATAACGACGTTCGGCGCGCCTATGCCCGGGCGGAGCACTGGGAAGAGCGCGTCAAAATGATGCAGTGGTGGGCAGATTATCTGGAAATAATTGAGAACGCCGGAACGCGCGGGTAACTCAATCAGGTATGCGGGCAGCCAGCTGTCCGGCACGCATCGCGATCGTCCGGTTTGCGGTTGTGTGCGTCAAGTTCTTGTGTGGATGCCAGCCATTTTGCAAGGAGGAACCTGAAGCATTGGACATGTGATCGAGTGCGGTCATGTGTCAGGCCTTGATTTGCGGCCGTTCCATGTGCCGCGGGCCGGCCAGGCGGTGCTGGTGGCGATCGGGGTCGACTGGGAGGGCCGGCGCCAGGTGCTCGGTGTCGAGCTGGCCAACCGGGAAAGCCATTCGAGCTGGCGCGCGTTCGTGGCAGGGCTCAAGCAGCGCGGGCTCGCCGGCGTCGAGTTCGTCGTCTCCGACGACCATCCGGGGCTCAGGGCAGCGATCCGCGAAGTCCTGCCCGAGGCAGTCTGGCAGCGCTGTTACGTGCACTTCCTCAGAAACGCGCTCGATTATGTGCCGCGCAAGGTCGATGACGACTGCCTGATGGAGCTCAGATGGTTCTATGACCGGCGCGACCTAGCCGAGGTCAAGCGCGACCTGGCGCAGTGGATCGCCAAATGGCAGGCCAAATACCCGAAGCTGGTGGATTGGGTGGAGAACAACATCGAGGAGACGCTGAGCTTCTATCGGCTGCCGCTGCCGCATCACAAGCACATGAAGTCGACGAACATGCTGGAGCGGCTGAACCAGGAGATCAAGCGGCGCACCCTGGTCGTTCGCATCTTCCCCAACCCGCAGAGCTGTCTGCGGCTGGTTCGGGCATTGGCGGTGGAGATCCACGAGAACTGGCTCGAGGCGACCCGCTACCTCAACATGGATCATCTGCGCGAGCACAAGAAGGAGAACCTGAGGGCATTGGCCGCCTGAGACGCGGCTCGCCATGTCCGCCGCTCCGCTAAACACGGGGGCTGCGCGGCGGACACGCCAACGTCACCGCTGAATGCCACGCCATTTTTGCAGAACTTGACGCACACAACTGTAGCGCACTTCCCTGCACGGACCTCGTAGGCAGTTGCGATTGGAGGCCTTGGAGAACCCGCTGCCTGAGTATCCTGGGGAAGGCCGCCGGGTTCTGGTGGCCCGGCGAAGGACCATGCCTCGGATGCGGCGGCAATTTGTGAGGCAGTCTCTCGGCCAGCATACACAGAAAAACTGGGAGGGATCAGGTCGGCCTGTAATATCTGCGCGGATCGGATGACGTCAGCATGAACAAGGGCCGAGCGACGGCTTATGGGGCAACATCGGCCTCAATCACACCGCCTAAACATGAGCCGCGCCGCCAGTATACGGCCGGGGTGAGGATGATGCGGTCGGGCTCCTACCGTCCGGCGGCGCTAGGTATTTCGCCTCCAGTACGGCGCTGAGGAACTGCCGCGTCCGCTCGTTTTGCGGATTGCCTAAGAGCTGGTCGGGCGGGCCCTGCTCGACGATCTTGCCGCCGTAGAAGAAACAGACCCGGTCGGAGAATTCCTTCGCGAAGCCCATCTGGTGCGTGACCATCAGCATAGTGAGGTCAAGCTCGGCGCCGAGCTTGCGGATAACGTTGAGCACCTCCCCGATCAGCTCCGGATCGAGCGCCGAGGTCACTTCGTCGAACAGCATTACCTTGGGCCGCATGGCCAGCGCACGAGCGATCGCCACGCGCTGCTTCTGTCCCCCGGAAAGCTGGATGGGGAAGTGATTCTTCTTGTCGCTGAGCCCCACCATGTCGAGCAGTTCGGCGGCGCGCGCCTCAGCCTCCTTCTTCGGTAGCCCGAGCACGGAAACCGGCGCCTCTATGCAGTTTTGCAGCGCCGTCATGTGCGGGAACAGATTAAAGTGCTGAAAGACCATACCGATCTTGCCGCGCACGCGCCTGAGATGCCGATCGCCCGCCGGCACCATCTGGCCCCTCTTCTGCACGTGCGTCAGCGGCTCACCGTCGACCCATATCACCCCCCTGTCAATGCGCTCCAGCGTCATGAGCATGCGCAACACCGTGGTCTTGCCCGACCCAGAAGGGCCGATGATGCAAACCTTCTCGGCGCGGGAAATGTTGAGATTGAGTTCATTAAGCACCGTCAGCGCGCCGTAGCGTTTTGTGACGTTCTCGAAGCGGACCATAGGTTCGTTCATGACCTTCCCGTTGCACGGGATGTCGGGATTGTCCAGCACGGGCAGCGCTCCATAGCGTATTGCGAAGTTCTCGAAGCGGACTCTTGGCTCGCTCATGACGGACCTCCTACTGCAAATGATAGCGGCGGTTGAGCCACAGGCTAACCGATTGCAAGATGGCGGAAGCGACCAAGCTGAACACGAGAAAGAAGAAGCCGGCCATGATTATGGCCTCGGTATAGCGGTAGTGCTCGGCCCCGAAATTCTTCGCCTGCTGCAACATCTCCAGGATCGCGATGGCCGCTAGGATCGGCGTCTCCTTGAACATGCCGACAAAGTAGTTGCCCAGGCCGGGCGCGATGGGCGGGATCGCCTGCGGCAGGATGATGGTGCGCCAGGTTCGTCGCCTCGACAGGTTGAGCGCCGTGCATGCCTCCCACTGGCCTTCTTCCACAGCCAGAATGCCGGCACGATACACCTCTGAGCAATAAGCGGCGTAGTGGATGCCGAGCACGCCGATGCCAGCGATCCAGGTGGGGATGACGATACCAAACTGCGGTCCCACGAAATAGACGAAGAACACCTGCAGCAGCAGCGGGGTGGAGCGGATGAACTCCACGATCTCCGTCACGGCTGTGGACACGTAGCGGTTCGGCGACTGGCGGATCAGCGCGAAGACCAGGCCCAGCACCAGCGCGATCGCGAAGCCGAGCAGTGTAGCCTGAACCGTAACAATCGCGCCGCGGTAAAGGTACGGCAACGCTTCCCAGACGTAGGACCAGTCCCATATGCTCATGACAGCACCTGCCGCACGAAGCCACTTGATAGACGACGCTCCAGCCAGCGCACGAAAGGAGTGATCAGGGCGCGCGCGATGACGTAGTAGCCAAACAGCGCCACCGCGAAGAACAGCAGGTAGTTGCCTGTGGCGTCGGCTGCCAGCTTGGAGGCGGCTGTAAGCTCGGTGATGGTGATGAAGAAGATGAGCGAGGTCGACTTAAGCAGCTCGATCAGTAGGTTGCCCCAGGGCGGCAGCATGATCCGGACCGCCTGCGGCAACACGATGCGGCGCATCATAGTGAGCCGTGGGAAGTTGAGCGCGATGCTCGCTTCATACTGGCCGCGGTCGACCGCCTGGATGGCAGCGCGTACCAGCTCGGCGCCGTACGCGGAGACGTTCATGCCGATGCCGAAAATTGCGACGGTCCACGGCGCTAGGGCGACGCCGAAGATCGGCAGCACAAAGAACAACAAGTACACCTGCACCAGAAGCGAAGTTCCGCGGAAGAATTCGATATAGCCAACCGCAAACCAGCGCAGCGGCCAAAGGGGAGAGACCCGGAGCAGGCCAGCGATCAGCCCGAGTACAATCGCAACCAGAGATGCGCTGAAGGTTACGACAAGCGTGATCAGAGCGCCCTTGACGAGCGCCGCCACGCTGAAGCCAAGCGCGAATTCGTTCATGTCCTTGCTCCCCGCCGAGCGCCTCCCCTGCCATGACCGGGGAGGCGCATCAGGTTTGGAAAACTGCTGACGCCGGGCATCACTCCTTGCAAAGCTCGGCGGTCGTGGTGCCATCCGGCAGGTGGATTTTAGTGTAGCCGTACTTGCCGACCGACTTCATCATCTCGTCTGAGCCGATATAGTCCTTCAACACCTTGTTGAAGGCGTCGACCTCGGCCTGCTGGTTGGGCAGGAAGGCGATACCGGAGTAGCCAGGTTTTTCCGCCGGGCTGTACGGATCGGCCAGTTCGACGCTGGCGTCCTTGTCGGCGAGATCCTTCACGGTGAAGTAGAAGGCCGAGCCCCCGGCCGCGCGGCCGGCTTTCACCGCCTGCAGGATTTCGGCCGGGCCGGCGACTTGTATGATACGATTTTCCGGAATGCCGACGTCTTTGGCGGTCTTAACCGTCTCGTAGCCGGCGGCGGTGACCAACGTTAGGCCCTTGTCACGGATATCGCCGAAGGAGTGCAGGTCTTCAGGATTGCCCTTCAGCACAAGCAGGCCCTCGGTGAACTTTCCGATCGATTCGGAGAACAGCACATTGCGGCAACGCTCGGGCAGGATGTACATGCCGCCGGTGATGATGTCGAAGCGACCCGCCTGCAGGCCAGGAATGAGCGAGCCCCATTCCGCGACTATCGGCTCGATCTTGGTGGTGCCGAGCTTCTTGAGGATGTCGAGCGTGATGGCGATGAAGAAGCCGAGCGGCTCGTTGTTTTTGCCCGGATAGGCCGAGGGAGGGGTGTTGGAGAAGCCGATCCGGATCGTCCCTCCGCTCTCGATCTTCTCGAGTAGGGACTGCGCCGAGGCGGAACCGGCGAACCAGGCGGTTGCCAGCGCCGCCACACCCAAAGCAGCCATACCCTTCAGAACAGCACGCCTGAACAGATCACCCCTGTGCTCAACGTATTGCCACTTGTTCATTAGTAATTCGCTCCGTTCTTTCTCGCCGCTGGTCACCGTGAGGCGACTTCATATCCATCCGATGACATAGATCATGATGCGGCGATTGCCTTGCTATGCGGCTTAACATTGCGCCCCGGTAACCCTGGTTGGTGCAACTTGCCCATCGTTGATGGCTGACCATTCAGTGCCCACTTCGTGAATATAGCGGCACAAAGGGCTGCTTTGTGCGACCTAGTGCAGCGGCGAGTGAGCGAGGGGGCTTAGAAACTTTCCTTTAATGTTGCACGGGCCGATAACCGGGCGCTCAGTCGGCATGACAGGGCGCCAGTATGTTGAGCGTTTGAGGGATGCTGTTCGCGCGCTCAGTCCAATACGAAAAGTTGACGCGGCGCCTTTGTAAGAACCTCGACGCCGGATTCGGTGACGCGAATGCTTTCGCTAAGTACATAGCCGAAGTCTTCCTCGACCCAGGAACCAAGATGCAAGTGGAAGGTCATGTTGGGCTCGAGAACCGTGGTATCGCCCAGCTTAAGGCTGGTCGTGTTTTCCATCCAGTTGATACCCATGGAGTATCCGGCGCGCGACCGCTTCTTGAATCCGTGCTTCTCGGTCGTGCTGTGAATCATTTCGGCCACTTCTCCGCTGACGGCGCCGGCGCGGATTACATTCAGCCCCGCCTCAAGGCCGGCGAGTTGGGCTTCATGGATACGCAGCAAGCGATCGGACGGTTTGTCCAGGATATAGGTCCGGCAGATCGGAGCGTGGTAGTCATGTCGGACGCCAGCTATTTCGAGATTGACCTGTGAACCTTCGCGGAGGGTGTCCTCACTCCAGGTGGTATGCGGATTTCCAACTCGGGATGTGGCGCAGAGGTAGGGGGTTGCGATCCAAGTTCCGGGTTTGCCGTTTGCTCCGCGGACGAGCGTCCCGACAATTTCGGCGATGGCATCTGCCTCCCGCACACCGGGGCGCATAACTTCGGCGGCCCTAAGCACACCTGCATCCGAAATGGCAGCCGCTTCGCGCATAACGCTAATCTCGAGATCCGACTTGAGCGTGCGGATTCGGGTTACCACGGTCGAAAAGTCATCCATGCGGGCCTGCGGCAAACGCCACTTGAACTTTTCACCGGAGTAGAGCGTCAAGTTGCACATCTCGAACCCAATGCCGCACTGCCCCAGTCCCTGATCCAACAGGAAGTCAATCACCGCATCGTGACCGTCCTTGTCCGGGTCACCCATCAAATCTTCTGAGTAGCCTATAATGCTGTCACGTTCCATGAACGTTTCCTGGACGGCCGCAGCAACGTCCATCCAGCGCAGGATGAAGACCGGCTCTTCCCGCCAGCCAAGGATGACAAGACCGCGCGCGTCATAAGAGCGAGCAACCGACCCCGTGAGGTAAGTTATATGTGCGTTGTCTGTGACGACAACCGCGGTGATATCACGCTCAGCCATCTTCGCTTTCACCGCATTAAGCCTGCACAGATATTCCGAGCGCGGGAATACCTGCGGACCTTTGACTACTTGCATCAAAAACTCCCTCGGATGTGCCTCAGACTGTGTCTGGCCACGGCTAATGCGCCCTGCCTTGGGCGAACGCCGCCCCCTATATTGCCCTCGACTTCGCCACCTACAATTCACAGTTCGACAGGGACTGGATCTCCGCCGCGACACTTTAGGCTGGCGGATAGGATCGACTATGTTATTTTGCGCGCCTCTGCCTGCTGCTGCTTGATCCGGATGATGGTTGCGAGATCCGGATGCCGACGTTTCTCGTCTGAACGTAGCCGTCCAGTGCTTCCCTCCCCTTCTCCCTGCCGTAGCCGGACTGTTTTACTCCACCGAACGGCGTCTCGACGCCGCCGATATACCATCCGTTCACGTACACTTGGCCAGCCCAAAGCTGATCGGCGGTCCAAAGCGCTAGGTCAAGATCCCGCGTGAACACGCCCGCAGCCAAGCCCTGATCGGTGCCGTTCGCTAGATCGACGGCCATTACCGGATCATCGAACGCAGTGACGGCAAGAACAGGGCCGAAGACTTCTTTCTGGAAGAGACTACTCTCTTGCCCAACATCGGCAAAAACCGTGGCCGCCATGAAATAGCCGCTCCGCTCCGACAGTGCAGTTCCGCCGGTCACAAGCCGTGCC
Source organism: Mesorhizobium sp. WSM4813 (assembly GCF_055811555.1). Lineage (NCBI taxonomy): Bacteria > Pseudomonadati > Pseudomonadota > Alphaproteobacteria > Hyphomicrobiales > Phyllobacteriaceae > Mesorhizobium > Mesorhizobium sp. WSM4813. The sequence continues at coordinate 9,255 of NZ_JBVVQU010000042.1, read as the reverse complement.
CCTTGCGAGAGGGCTGTCTGGCAGGCTCGTTCGACTCCCTGTCGCTGCCTTTCTGAGATCAAGGGGGTGATTTCGCAGTTCTCGCGTCCTGGACCAACCGACAGTCCTTCGACGCAGACCTTCACTCTCTCTACTAGTTCGTCTGCAACAGAACGTTCCACAAGCAGTCGTGTAAGGTTATTGCAATTCTGGCCGGCATTTAGAAAGGTCCCAATGCGCACCGCTTCTACGACGCCATCAAGATCGACATCGGAATACACAACCGCAGCCGACTTGCCGCCCAGTTCCATGATGCAGGGCACGATACGGTCCGATGCGGTCTTGAGGACCGTTCGCCCTGTTGCCATTGAGCCCGTGAAGACGATGTGGCGAACATCCGGATGGTTGATCAGCGCCTGGCCTGCCGTTTGCCCGTAGCCGCTGAGCACATTGACTGCTCCGGCAGGCAGCCCCGCACTCTCGCAGGCAAGTGCGATTTCAACTCCGGACAAGGGAGCCAGCTCTGGCGACTTCACCACCACGGAGTTGCCGGTTGCGATGGCGCACGCCAACGAACGCGCCGTCAGTTCTAGTGGACCATTCCAGGGGACGATCTGGGCGGACACGCCGAAAGGACTTCTGACAGTATAGTCGACTAAATTGGCCCCACGCGGGATCGAACGACCTTCGAGCTTGTCGGCCAGGCCACCATAGTACCTCAGGTATCTAATGGCGGTCCGAACTTCGTCGTGGGCGAGATCCAGTGCCTTCCCCGTCTCGGCGCAGTTAATTGTCGCGATCTCGTCGCTACGAGCTTCGAGTGCATCGGCAACGCGAAACAGCATTTGCCCACGATCATAGGGATGCATATCTATGAGAACGCGGTCGCGAAAGACGCGATGAGCGGCAGCAACGGCGATTTCGACATCTTCGGGCCCTGCTTCTGCTACGACGGCAATCGTCTCGGCATTCGACGGGTCATCGACCTCGATCCGTGTACCGGACAAGGAATCTCGCCACTTGCCATCGATATAATTTTTGGTCACGTCTGTATTAGCCATTCCAGTCCTCTTTCGACATCCCATCGGCGCTGCCGCCGCTTCACGTAGTGACCTCCTCGGGGCGGCTTTGGTCGGCACCCGATGGCCTGATAAGGTCCTTGGCTTGACCGTGACGCCGGTCACGATCGATAAGCGTGGCCGCTACACGTGGAGAGCCCTTTGCGGTGCGCCTGAAGCTCACCCGCACGTCTGGGCGGTGAAAGGCTCTATATCGCCGCGCAGCTCTTTGCGTTCATTCGATGAATTTGACCTTTGAAGGGTAATCCGGGATATTCTTGTAGCGATGAGTAATTTCTTCGTCCACCATTATATCTTTTATTGCAACAATACTTGCCCACGCGCCGGCGTCTCCATCGGTCCAGAATGTTTGTGCGTTTGGGTTCGAAGAATGATTCACTAACGAGATAAAACCGAAGACAACGTACCCCACCACCATATTAGCTCTTTCTCGCAGAGGATCATCTCTCACAAAGTAGTACTCGAGCAATCCTGTACGATTCAACATGTCTGCTTCATCACCTTCGAACCCCCATGTTGGGGCGCGATCAATTACATCTCCCGCCTTGAATGGAACATTTGCAAATACGCCGCGACCTTTGCAGGGAACGTTTTTAACATACACTGCATTGCAGCGGTCAAAGATCCTGTCGACCATATCTGGTTCCTCCTTGGTGATCGAACGTTCCTTACGTTGTGTTCACTATGGCGAGTCCAGGCTTCCGGCCCGCTTCAGCAGTAATGCTGACGTCAAAGAAGTCCACTGGGAGCGCTGGGCACGTCAGACCCGGCAAATCCAGGTTACACCATCGGCACCATGCCTCCCATCAGGGGCTACCTCACAACAAGACAGCTCCTCGCTCAAGCCAACACATTGCTGGGATGTCAGTGCGCATCTTCTACCGGACAAAGCCAAGGCACTTAGATAGTCCGTATTCCCCTTCGTGAGACCTACCAAAACGCGTGGGTGATTTTCGGGTCCGTAAGACTTATCGTACTGACGTTCTGGTTTCTGACGCGTGCCTGTCGCTGGCCTCGGATGGACACCTCGAAAGCCTGGCCCTTGATTCACTGCGCCGGTGATTTGCGTGACGGCGAATGCGGACAGGTTGAGTCTATGGGCTGCTCATTAGAGAATTGGGCTTCAACGCGAGGAACTCGCAATTGAGTGATCATGTTACAATTTTTGACGCGTCAAAATACATTTCTTTCCTTGATGACGCAGCTCGCAAATCAGGTTTGCTATTCAGGATGGGTGAAAATTTCGAAGAGTACGCTGAGATTACCGCAAGTATTGTTGGAAAGGCCCGTACAGATCCGAACTTCCGGCCAGATTGTTCGCAGCTTGACGCTGGTCGTGCGTTTTGGATTGTCGGAGAAGACCGATCTGGCAAAGTAGCGCATGTTCAGGCGCTTCGGGTGGACGATTTGACGGCCACCAACTTGGCTAGACACCTAGAGTCATTGAAAGCCTTCTACGCGAATCCAAAGAGCCTCGCTGGCTCAGGCTCCTCATGCATTTGCCGGGCGCCCACCGCTCAAAAAATAACCCGATTGGTAGCTTATCACGGCGATATATGGCTCCGAGAGGATTTTAGGGGGCAGGGATTACCAAGAACGTTTGCGGGTATTGCATTTGGGTTGGCGTGGGTGAAATGGTCACCCGATTTCATTTATGCCCTTGTCCCTACTTGGTCAGTTGAGAAGGGAGTCGCCGATCAGTATGGTTATCTCCACGGAGAAGCGAACGGGGCCATTTTGAGTTTACCTGACCGCGGCATCGAAGAGGATGATTGGCTTGTTTGGCTAACGCGACGCGAATTGTCCCGGCTCATTAAAGTCACCGTGGCTAAGACGCTAGAGCTTTCTGCTTTTAGGCATACGCCTAGCCGGCGTTGCTGAATTAGTTGACAACATTCCGGCCGAGTGAAGAGCTCGAGAAGTTGGCCGATGGCGACTATGACAGTTTCGACCGTGCAGGCGGCGGCCTTAGGTCCCTGACCTCGGTTAAGACCTGCTCAATGGGGTCAGTTTGGGCCAATGCATAGAGAGGCGGATCAAGTTGGCAAGGACCTTGCGGGTGTCGTGGCGACAGCCTGTCGCTTGTGCGAGGGACCTGCGGGTGCCCGACTGCCTGGCCGAAGTAACCGGACGCGTCGATATTTGCCCCGTTCTCGATGATTGAGCGGCGGATGGCGCCCGCGTCGAGGAGGCAATTTGCCGAAGTCACACCTGCTACCCCTTGTCGGAGTATACAGATGGAAGCGAGGGACCGGCTTTGTTATTTGACTATATAATCGTCGGTGGTGGCTCCTCCGGATGTGTCATAGCGAACAGGCTATCGGCCAACGGAAGTCGCGTCCTGCTCATTGAAGCTGGTCCTGACTTTTCCCCTGATGCCATCCCTGATGATATCCTCGATGGCAATCCTACGAGGGCTTACTACAATCCTCGTTACCAGTGGCCGTCACTCAAGGCGACCATAGTGCAGGACGTCAGCAGGCGCACCCACTATGAGCAAGCCCGAGTCATGGGCGGCGGCTCTAGCATTAATGCTCAGGTAGCTAATCGGGGAGGCCCCGCGGACTATGACGAGTGGGCGTCTACCGGTGCGACGGGCTGGGATTGGGCAGGTGTCCTCCCATACTTCCGCCGACTTGAGTGCGATCTAGACTTTGACAATGAATTTCATGGCAACAACGGTCCACTGCCGATTAGCCGCGTGCGTAAAGCAGAATGGTCTGGCTTTATTCGCGCTGTATCGAGGGCTTATGAGGACAGAGGTATACCGTTCCGACCAGACTTTAACAGCGAGTTTGGCGATGGCCACTCAGTTGTTCCATTGACGAACCGCAACGGTCGTCGCGTCTCAGCTGCGATGGCCTATTTGTCGGAGAGCGTCCGAGCTCGGCCCAACCTGACAATCCTGCCCGAGACCACGGTCGTACGGCTAACCTCTTCAGCACGACAAATAACTGGCGTGGAGACCGAAAGTAAGAATGGCCGGCCCTCCTATCGCGCGTCAACGGTTGTCCTGTGTGCCGGGGCCATTCATTCGCCTGCCTTACTGATGCGATCCGGGATCGGTCCAGCTGAGCAGCTACTAAACCTCGGCATTCCAATTGTCGCAGATATAAATGGCGTCGGGAAAAATCTTCAAGAACACCCCGGGGTCGCCATCTCAGCGTATCTGAGCCCGGACGATCGCATGGCGGCTAACGCGACCGGCTACATTCAGATGCATGCTCGTTACTCGTCAGGCTACGAGGGCTGCCCGTCAACAGATATGGCCATCTCAGCCCTCGCAAAGTCGGCGTGGCATCCGATCGGCAAGCGCCTTGGCAGCTTGGCTTTTTGGGTCAACCGCGTCTACTCAACAGGAACGGTTTCGCTCAAGAATTCTTCTCATGCTACTGAGCCGGAAGTGAATTTCAATATGTTGAGCGACAAACGCGATGCTGAGCGATTGAAGGAGGCGTTTCGGTTTGTAGCACAGCTGCTTGAGCACAAAGCGCTGGTGCCGGTCGCCCTCGACCCATTTCCTTCTACCTGGACTGGGCGAGCAAAGCGGATCAGCAAGTACAGTCGCCTCAATTTGGGACTCACTTCCATTGTCGCAACGCTTATGGATCATTCCACGTGGTTGCGTCGAAACCTCATAAAGTCTGTGATCACTGATGGTCGCACCATATCAGACCTCCTCCAGAGCGACGAGCTTCTTGAAAGCTTTATACGCCAGAATGTCTTTGGAAACTTCCATCCGACTTCAACTTGCCGGATGGGACCTATTATGGACCCAACTAGTGTTACGGATCCGTTCGGTCGCGTCCACCGAGTGGCAGGCTTGAGAGTTGCCGATGCGTCGGTGATGCCATTTTGCCCTAGAGCAAACACGAATATCCCATCAGTCATGGTCGCAGAAAAGATGTCAGACGCGATGCTTAATGAGCGTTAATGGAGGCGTGGTTGCCGTTAGGGATAGTGTTGTTCGGCAGAGCAGTCCCAGACGTTCTGGCGCCTATAATTGGCTCGCGTCAGTCGGCTGCTCGGGAACAAGGCCATGACCGCTGCGCCTAAGCCCTCATGTCCCGCGATCTGTGTCGCTGCGCCGTAGTCTTCTGCTCCGACAAATTGTGGGGCGTGTCGCTAAACCCCTGCAATGCAGCGGGCAAGCTGCAGCTCTCCCGTATCAGGATTGGAGGAGATGGATGAACTGAAGCTTCGTACGCCTCCGGCGAAGGCAGCCTTTACGTGGCGAGGCTGCGCCCTTAAGTCGTCCTTACGAGCGTAGTTAGCAGCACAGCATGAGCCATGTGACGTTTATTGACGGGGCCGGAGCGGTGTCGGCGTCGGCGTTGGAACGAAGCGGATCAGTGTCGGATCGCCGGATACTGGCCGCGGCATTTGCGCCGGGGGCCACAGTTGCGGCGGTGGCGCGTCAGTACGATGTCGCGACCAGCCTGACCTAGAAGTGGCGTCGCCGGGGAGGTGCGGCTGCGGATTCCGCTGACCACGCCGCCAACACTGGTGGGGCGATGGTGAAGAAGCTAGGAATTTCATGATCCCGGTTCCAAGCGAGGTGCGATCTGGATGGCGGTCGGCCGGACCGATATGCGTCGCGGAATGCAAGGCCTCGCTCTGCAGGTTCAGGAGAGGTTGGGGCCGGGATCCGCATGCCGGCGATCTTTGAAGCTTCTAGCAGAATTGGAGGTGCCGCCAATTCGTCGGTCCGCCGATCAGCGAACTTGGAAGGATCGTCAAGGGCTCAGGTTCAAGTGAACCAGAGGCACCCCGCAACTCCCCCCAGCCTTCGATCAATAGAGGTGATCGGATTGGAGGCTAGCCCGCTGTCACAATCATTGGTTGGGCGGCTTCGAGTTCGTGCTGATGGAAACCCGACAAGTGAAAGGAGCGCTCAAGGTATTCGCCAGGATGCAGAGGTACGTTGGCTTCGCGTATACGCTGATAGGGCACAAGTCTCTCAGGTTGGCCAAAGGTCATGCAGAACTCTCGGAGTAGCAGCTTTGGCCTCTTCGATCTCTGCTGCAGACAAACGGTCCGCCAATTGGCCTAGGACCGAGCGGGCGACCTCTTCCGGATCCACTGCCGGGTCGCGGTGGACGCCGTCGTGGATCCGATCGAGAAACGAATTCCGGTTTTTGGCTATGGCGCGGCGGCCGGGATGCCAACCCTCGTAGTAAAAGCCGCGCAGTAAGGCTGGCAGCTGCGCACCCATGTACACGGCCTCGTCGCGACCCAGGCAGTCGCGCAGCGCGTGCAGCGTAGCGATCAAAGCTAAGAAAACCCGCTCGCGATCATGCCAACGAAGTCTCCACGCCAGATCGCTGACCCAATTCTGGGTCGCCTGCAACGCATAGGTGAGATCATGGCTCACGAACATGAGTATTTTTCTGTTCTCGAAGGTTGTCTAAGCGCTGCAAGGAACATGACTACAAACGCCTTCCGTCCGCCTGCCGCCGCGCTATACGCGCGACGCGGGACGGATAAAATTTTGCGTGAGTTCTCCCAGCGCATCACCCTCGAGGTGGTCGTCGCCATGAGTTAGGCAGCCTAGGAATACCGGACACTTACTGCAATTCTCGCGCGCGCCCGGCGCCATTCCCTGTTTCGACTGACTCGTAATTGCGCAGCATCATTTCCGCGACACTGAAGGCGTGGCGCCCTTCCCGCGAAGTCAGGCGCGCGTCGACGTCGGGATAGATAAAGAAGGGAAGCGAAATTCGGTCGGTCAGACCATTGTGAGCGACCTGATGCGGCGTACTCTTGAAGCGGTCGTCGCTCAAGACCTGAAGCATATCGCCCAAATTGACTACGAGACTGTCCGGCAGGCTCGGCACCGGCATCCAGCGCCCGCGCAACCACACCTGCAACGACCGGGTGGGGAGTTCCTCCTGCAGCAGCAGCGTGAAGAAGCCACCATCGGTGTGCTTGGCGCAGGTGCCGCCGCGAGCTGGATACCGAATTACGCGTTGCTCGAGCGTCGGCGGGCTGAAGTGCCGTTGGAACCAGCCCTGTTCCAAACCGATCACCTCGGCAAGCGCGGTTCCGAGCTGCGGGACGACTTCGCGGAGCACGGTAGCCTGCAAGGCAAGCAGGCTTCGCGCGAAACCAGGAGCCAAGGCCTCATCCGGAAACAGCGTGCTCCCGCCAAACGGACGGCGGTCGCCTTCGTTGTCGATTCCGAGATCGAACACTTCCTTCGGATCGCGGCCGGCGTCGGGATGTAGGATTTCCCCGTGCAATGGACTGTATCCACGGGCGATAGTGGGATAGATCCCTTGAGCTGCGTGACCGAAGCGTTCCTTGACCGACTGTGGCAAAGCAAAGAACCGCCGGGAGGCCTCGATGGCTTGCGCGATCTGCTCCTTCGGAATGCCATGCTCGACAAGGTAGAAGAACCCGTAATCCTGGCAGGCCATTTGTAGGCGCCGTTGCTCTCCACGTTCCGTTGCATCGGCCCCCAGTTTCGCCAGTGAAATTAGTGGTAGCGCGTCCATAATCGTTCATCCCTTGGTGTTTGGCCGTGTGAGGCGCCTGGAAACTTAGCAGTCACATCCTTGCCCGTGATGCATCTCCCATCGGCGATGGCTTGACATAAGTATTTTCTAACATGTTTTCGGCGACGACAACATCGTTAATTCAATAAGAATGCGCATCGCATTATAAATTGAGAATTACTATTGCTTAACATCTTTGCCTAGAAAGTTTCATATTGAAGTATATGAACCGGCGTTTGATATTAGTTTCGGCAAACGAACAAAGACGCTCGACAACACGCCGCAATTAAACCGGAACTCGTTCGACCTTCGCGCCGACTGCGCAAGTTGAACTTCCTAGACCTCTTGCCGGAAGACGAATCCAGACACGCTCCGTTGAAGCTTCTGATTACCTCTTCGGGCCAGGGTTCCGAAACGCGCGATGCCGGAGCGGATCTCCTGCGCGGGAGTCACACGCGTCCGGGTAGGCGATCCCAGTCGCAGGAGCGGTGTCCCGGGATACTTGCCTGCACGGCGCCAAGGCGGCAAGGATTGCCACCTAGTGATGGCGTTGCGTCGGAATGCGACCGACGGGCGGCTCTTGATGGTCACCCTGACGCCGGCCGATATCTCCAACAGCGCCGGCGCAGGTCCATTCTCGCCGGCGTCCGCAAGCGCTGGCCCTGGGTCAAGCACTTCGCCGACCGCGATCAGCTCAAGCTCATGGCAAGGGCCGCCTATCTCGACTTCTGCCGCGCCGCTGGGTGATCTAACGCACCTTCGGCTGGATGCCCGGCGGCAACGCCTCGTGCGCGACTACGAGCAGCGCTCGACGTCTCCCAGGCCATGATCCTCGTCGCAATGGCGGAACTGCTGCAAAGAACCGCTCATCCGTTAGTTTCGAGACCGACTCTGAGACCTAATTAATAAACACGATTATTTTTGACACTCCGCTGAGAACGCCGTGGGGTTTCGACTTTTCTCCTTGAAATTGTCTTTTGCCGTCTAAGCACATTCAATACCGTACTAAATTCACGCGACGAAAAATACCATAATATGTACTCCGTATTGCCTATGTTGCGCTCGCAGAACGGTGACGAAATACAAGTTTAAGGTAAAATAACCTCGACAATTGCAATCAGATGCTAGAGCGGTGTGGATTCAGAGCTGCCCAGCAAGCCGCGCAGAGCCGTAGCCTTCACCCTGGCAGTTTCGTGCCCAGTGACAACATTCTGCAAACCACTGCGGAGGAGAGACTGTGGAACACCGGCGGATCAGCGGTTTCGAGGAGACACCCACCCTTTCTCCAAGAGAAAAGGAGTGTATCCTGTGGACGGCCAAAGGGAAATCCTCCTGGGAAATTGGACAAATTTTAGGTATATCCGTAAACACTGTTAACTTCCACATAAAGAACGTAATGAGAAAGCTAGATACTATCAGCAGAACTACAGCAGCTATAAAAGCGATACAACTTGGAATTATCGATTTGTAGTATCGGCATCGAAGTCTCTTGCGCAATTACCGCGCCAAAGTCACGACCGTAATTCCTCGGAGAAGGCCCTCTCACCAATCGGTCCACTTTAACATTGTGGCAGGAGTTTTCTTGGACCTGAATCTGTCCGGCAGGCGGGTGCACTAACTGGGCTAGAGCACGTCCCGTGATCGATGAATCGATTGTGATGTGACGACGAGCTTCTCCGGTGATTCAACATCCACCTTGA